>JAUNPP010000016.1:10869-34663 GCA_030536685.1 Lachnospiraceae bacterium | reverse complement strand
AGCGAGAGCGCGTCCCCGAACAGGATTGTACTGTAATGGAGCCTTCACACATTTATTATTCACACGTTTATCCAATAAAACGCAATTAAAATCATGCGTTTACCGTAGTTTAAGAAAGAGGCTCGCTTGCGTAATGATTTGTTTTATTATATCATAGGTATAGAGAACCTGATTTTTTCTTTTTTAAAAAGCGGATTTCTAAATTTAAAAGGGGGGATTTTTCCATGGGCAAAAAAAGAAAACCTAAGCTGGAATTCCGTTATTACCAAATGCCGCCGGGCAGCCCTGTTTTGCCTTTGTTGGGCGCCAAGTGGATACAGGAATACGGAAATGACGTCGATTATCTGCATTTTCATAATTTTATGGAAATTGGTTACTGCTATAAAGGAGTCGGAACACTCACGCTGGGAGAAGAGGTTATTCCCTATACAGATGATGAGTTTTCTATTATCCCTAAAAATTGTCCGCATACGACAAACAGTGTTCCGGGCAGCATCAGCCACTGGGAATATCTTTTTATTGATGTGGAAGGCTTTCTGCCGCAGCTTTATGCGGACAATCCCAAACGTGCGGAGCGGATGATTCAGCGGCTCAACGCCCAGGCTTCTTTGCGGAAAGCATCCGATTTTCCTGAAATTGCCAAAAGAATCGTGGAAATCCTGAATGTTATGCGCCATATGGATGAATTCTATCTGGATGAGGCCAAAGGACTTCTCGCCGCTTTGCTCGCTGCCCTCACGCGATTGAATCCCGATGAAAAAGAGCCTTCCAAGCCGGCCAATCCCTCTGCTGTAAAAGGAGATATTACCAGCATCTCCCGGGCGCTTGATTACATCTCAGACCATTACATGGAACCCCTGCGCGTGGAAGATCTGGCAAACCTCTGCCATATCAGTGAAACACATTTCCGGAGAATTTTTTCTTCTTATATGAAAATGGGGCCTCTGGAATATATCAATACGGTTCGAATTCAGGCAGCCTGCGAATATCTGAAAAAAACTGACCACCCGATTTCCGATATTGCACATAAATGCGGTTTTCCGACCATTTCTACCTTTAATCGGAATTTTAAGCAGAGTATGAAGACAAGCCCGTTAGAATGGAGAAAACGGCCTGAAAATTTTGAACAGCAGCTTTTGAAATTTGAAATTCATTCTGAAGAGGGCTGGTAAACCTCAGCCTTCTTATGGTCGAAATTGCATAGTTTGAGGTCGAAATCACAAACATTCCTCTTGATTTAGATGATAAATTATATACAACAAAAGCAGATGAAAACAATGAAAAGTATACATTTTGACCACAGGTATACTATATCTGCTGAAAATGAAGGAGGAATTATAAATGAAAGCAAAGAGAGTTTTCGCAGGTTTTTTAGCAGCGGCAATGGCATTATCCATGGCTGCATGCGGAACAAAAGGAACTGATGACACATCGAAAAAGCCCGATGACAAAACTGCCGGTTCTGAAAATGAACTGACCGTATGGTGCTGGGATCCCGCATTTAACATCTATGCAATGGAACAGGCCGCTGAGGTTTACAAAAAAGATCATCCCGATTTCAAACTGAATGTAGTAGAAACACCCTGGGCTGATATTCAGACAAAACTGACCACCGCAGCTACTTCCGATGATCTGGAATCTCTGCCGGATATCATGCTGATGCAGGATAACGCATTCCAGAAAAATGTTATCAGCTACCCTGATGCATTCAAAGATCTGGGTGAAGCCGGTATTGATTTTTCACAGTTTGCAGAAGCAAAAACCGCTTACTCCGTAATAGACGGAAAAAATTACGGCGTGCCTTTTGATAATGGTACCGTTGTTGCCGCATACAGAACCGATATTCTGAAAGAAGCCGGATATACAGTAGACGATTTCAAGGATATTACATGGGATGAATATATTGAAAAAGGCAAAGATGTTCTGAAAAAGACAGGAAAACCGTTACTGTCCTGCCAGTCAGGTGAATCTGATGTTATCATGATGATGCTTCAGTCCGCAGGCGCTTCCCTCTTTGATGATGAAGGAAAGCCTTCCATGAAAGACAATGATGCATTAAAGAAGGTTATGGAAACCTACAGTGAACTGGTTAAATCCGGTGTTCTGGTTGAAGTGAATGACTGGGATCAGTATGTAGGAAGCTTAACAGGCAGTACTGTTGCCGGTACGATCAACGGATGCTGGATTCTTGCTTCTATTCAGACTGCTGAAGATCAGAAAGGTAACTGGGCTGTAACCAATATGCCCAGCCTTACAAGTCTTGAAGGCGCTACCAACTACTCCAACAACGGTGGTTCCAGCTGGGCTGTAACTGCAAACTGCAAGAATACAGATTTGGCATATGACTTCTTAAAGAGCACATTTGCAGGCAGTGTAGAGCTTTACGAAACAATCCTTCCCAAGTCCGGTGCGCTGGCAACCTACATTCCCGCAGGTGAAAGTAAAGTTTACGCAGAACCTCAGGAATTCTTTGGCGGACAGACAATTTACAAAGATATCACAGACTTTGCTGCTAAAACACCCAGCAACAATACAGGTGTTTACTACTACGAAGCACGTGACGCTGTTGCTACAGCAATTCAGAATGTCGTAGCAGGTGAGGATATCGATTCCGCTATCCAGACTGCACAGGAAACTGTTGAATTCGCAATGGGCGAATAATTTTCAGGTAATGTCTTAAATCCTGACAACATTTACATCATCATAATCTGATAGATGGGGGAATTCACCCATTCCCCCATTTTTTAATGTCATTTTTCCCAATTATTTTAATTTTCTAAAAATTATGAACACTTTGTTCATATCCGGTATTCTGATTTCCTGACGTTTGATTCGTCTGCCAAAGATCAGCATACTGACATACCAAAAGGAGGATTTCGTGTGAATAAGAAAATGTCACTGAGCCGGAAACAGAATCTGGCTGGCTGGGCGTTCCTGACACCTGCAACACTGCTGATTGCAATCATGAGTTTCTATCCCATGATTCAGGCGCTTATCCTCTCTTTCCAGAAAGGAAAGGGAAACCAGCTGACATGGGCAGGTCTGTACAATTACACCAGAATGTTTAAAGATGCCGTATTTATGCAGTCATTAAAAAACTGCTTCCTCTATCTGATCATTCAGGTACCGATCATGTTAGTTCTGGCACTGATTCTGGCTTCACTGTTAAATAACAAAAACTTAAGATTCAAGGGATTGTTCCGTACCGCAATCTTTCTTCCCTGCGCAACATCACTTGTATCTTATGCAACTATCTTCCGTTCATTATTTGCAGTAGATGGTCTGATAAATGTAATTCTGATCAAGCTGGGTATTCTGGATGTCGGATACAACTTCCTATCCCACGCAACAAGTGCCCGAATCGTTCTCATCATCGCGCTTGTCTGGAGATGGACCGGATATAACATGGTATTCTATCTCTCCGGTCTGCAGAATATTGAATATTCTGTTTATGAAGCTGCTAAAATCGACGGAGCTACCCCGTTCCAGTCTTTCTGGAAGATTACGGTTCCGCTTCTGAAGCCGACCATTCTGTTAACAGCGATCATGTCTACCAACGGTACTCTGCAGCTGTTTGATGAATCTGTCAACCTGACAGGCGGCGGCCCTGCAAATGCAACCATCACAATGTCTCATTATATTTACAATATGTCCTTCAAATATGTACCAAACTTCGGATATGCGGCAGCAATGTCCTATCTGATCTTAATTCTGGTAGCAGTGCTGGCATTTGTACAGATGAAAGTAGGTGACAAGCGTGACTAAAGGAAAAAAAATTGCAGCATATACGTTTTTAACAATTGTATCATTTATTTCCGTATTCCCGTTGTACTGGATGATTTCCGCAGCAACCAACAAGAGTGTTGATGTTACAAGAGGACGTCTGATTCCCGGTGCAGAACTGATCAACAACTTTAAAAATCTGCTCGCGCAGTATGATGTAGGAACTGCTATGCTGAACTCCTTCAAATATGCTCTGATCCTGACGATTTTATCCTTGCTGATCTGCTCTCTTGCAGGATATGGCTTTGAAATTTACCACGATAAAATAAAAGATGGAGTTATGTCCGTAATCCTTCTGGCAATGATGGTTCCGTTTGCGGCTACTATGATTCCCCTGTACCAGCTTTTCTCCAAAGTCGGACTGTTAAACTGTACAGCAGGCTTCATTCTTCCTACTCTCTCCACACCATTTTTAATTATGATGTTCCGACAGAGTGCAAGATCTTTCCCGCACGACATCATCGAAGCCGCTCGAATGGATGGCCTGAATGAATTTCAGATTTTCTTCAAAATGTTCCTTCCCACAATGCGTTCCACTTATGCAGCTGCCATGACCATTACCTTCATGAATGCATGGAACAACTACTTATGGCCGAAGGTTATTATGACAAGTAAAACAAGCATCACAATGCCCATGCTGGTTGCCAACCTGAAAGAAGGCTATGTAACTGACTACGGTATGCTTATGCTGGCAGTATTCCTTTGTACCATTCCCACTGCTATCGTATTCTTCCTTTTACAGAAGAGCTTCGCAGATGGTATTACAGGCGCAGTTAAATAAAACATAAGAAAGTATGGGGCTGTTACATTAAAGTCAACGAATGCCACTTATGAGCCTGCAGGCTCCGGCAAGCATTTTTATATGGCTTTTAACTGATGTGACAGCCTTTTTCCTATAAAAACAATTTTTATAAAATCCACTTTTATAAACTAGCTTTTATAAACTAACTTCTATAAAAACAACTTCGGAGGACGAAATATGCGAATTTTTAATTACGACCAGGTGAAAGACCCACTTTATTTTCGGGATGGACGGCTGGATGCCCACTCCGACCACACTTATTATGCATCTGCAGAGGAACTGCAGAACCAAACCTGCAGCTTTCGCTGCAGCCTGAATGGGCTGTGGAAGTTCCACTATGCACCAAATTATGAATTAACAATTCCCGGCTTTGAGCAAAACAGCTATAACTGCAAATACTGGAGCGACATCCATGTACCGGCTCATATCCAGATGGAAGGCTATGATGTACCGCAGTACGCAAATGTACAGTATCCCTGGGAAGGCCACGAAGAAATCTGTCCCGGCGAAATCCCGGAACATTTTAATCCTGTAGCAAGTTACGTGAAATATTTCACTGTACCTTCTCATATGCAGGGCAAACGTCTTTTTATCTCCTTTCAGGGTGCAGAAAGCGGCCTTGCCCTCTGGTTAAACGGCAAGTTCGTAGGATACAGCGAAGATTCCTTTACTCCTTCTGAATTTGAACTGACCGAATATATACAGGATGGCGAGAACAAACTGGCCGCACAGGTCTTTAAATGGACCAGCAGCAGCTGGTGCGAGGATCAGGACTTTTTCCGTTTCTCCGGTATCTACCGCGATGTCTATCTGTATACGATTCCGGATGTGCATGTGCAGGATCTGCGAATCCGCGCAATTCCGGATGAAACGCTTCAGAGAGCTGATCTGGAGATTCAGACCAAATGTATCGGAAACGGAAAAGCAGTCATCTCGCTCTCCAAAGACGGCCAGATTGTTTTTAAAGAAGAAAAAACACTTTCCGAATCAGATACCTGGAACTGGAGCATAGAAAAACCGGTTCTCTGGAACGCAGAAGCACCGCAGCTTTACGATCTGACCATTGAGATTTATGATCAGTCCGGTACTCTTCAGGAAATCATCCCTGAACGAACAGGCTTCCGCCGCTTTGAGATGAAAGACCGCATCATGACACTGAACGGAAAACGAATTGTCTTCAAGGGTGTAAACCGCCATGAATTCAGTTCCATCAGCGGCCGCAATGTGTCAGAAGAGGAACTGCGCAAAGATCTTATTACCATGAAACAGAATAATATCAATGCCATCCGTACCTGTCATTATCCGGACGCTTCACCAATCTATCGTCTCTGCGATGAATACGGACTCTATCTGATTGATGAAACCAATCTGGAATCACATGGCTCCTGGGATACCGTTGAAGGAACCGGTGATTACACCCATGTGGTACCTCATGACAAACCGGAATGGCTGAATATGATGTTAGACCGGGCTAATTCCATGTATCAGAGAGACAAAAATCATCCCTCTATCCTGATCTGGTCCTGTGGCAATGAATCCTTCGGCGGCAAAGACATCTATGAAATGTCCCAGCTGTTCCGCAGAGAAGACCCCACACGTCTGGTTCACTATGAAGGACTCTTCCATGACCGCAGCTATAATGCAACCAGTGATATGGAAAGTCAGATGTATCCTTCCGTGGAATCCATCAAAGAGTTCCTGAAAAATGATTCCAGCAAACCCTTTATCTGCTGCGAATATACTCACGCTATGGGCAATTCCTGTGGCGCCATGCACAAATATACAGACCTGACCGATACGGAACCACTGTATCAGGGCGGATTTATCTGGGATTACATCGACCAGTCCGTCTATAAAAAAGACCGCTATGGAAAAGAGTTCCTCGCATACGGCGGAGACTTTGGAGACCGTCCGACGGATTACAATTTCAGCGGCAATGGTATCGTTTATGGCGGAAACCGGGAAATCTCTCCCAAAATGCAGGAAGTAAAATTCAATTACCAGAATATTACTGCCGAGGCATCAGAATCCTCTGTCCGCATAATCAATAAAAATCTGTTTGTAAACACAGATGCCTTTGATTGCCAGGTTACAGTAGCCAGAGACGGCAGGATCATCCGTCTTGCTTCTTTGGAAACCCAGGTAGCGCCTTTAAGTGAAGCCGTATACCCGCTTCCGCTTCCCAAAGAAACTCTGGAAGGCGAATACACGGTTACCGTATCTTTCCATCTGAAAAAGGATGAAGTCTGGGCTTCCAAAGGCCACGAAATCGCTTTTGGTCAATATGTTTATACAGTTGCAAAAACACATGCAGCCGATGCAAAGCAGGAAGCTGACAACTATCAAAAAATAGAAGTAATACGCAGTCCCCACAATATTGGTGTGCGCGGAGAACATTTTGAAGCAATGTTCTCTGTATTAAACGGCGGACTGACTTCCTACCGTTATGCCGGAAAGGAAATGCTTGAAATGATTCCCCGTCCCAACTTCTGGCGGGCGCCGATTGACAATGACTGCGGAAACCTTATGCCCATGCGGTATGCCCAGTGGAAGATTGCAAGCCTCTATCTGGGACACAAAAACTTCCAGAAGGATTCCCTCTGTCAGATCAGAAATCCGAAGCTGACAGTGGAAGGAAACACCGCATCCATCACCTTCTGCTATATTATGCCCACCACTCCTGTCAGCGAATGTGAGCTGACCTATGAAGTATCCGGCGACGGCAGAATAAAAACCACTCTTTCTTATGACCCGGTTGCAGAGCTTGGTGATATGCCCGAATTCGGTGTCATGTTTAAATTCAATGCCGATTACGATCACCTGGAGTGGTATGGTCTTGGACCGGCAGAAACCTACGCAGACCGCAAAAAAGGTGCAAAACTTGGAATCTACAGAAATCTGGTCAAAGAAAACATGGCAGAATATCTGATTCCTCAGGAATGCGGCAGCAAGGAAGGCGTTCGTTATGCCAGGATAACTGACAAAAAGGGCCGCGGTATGCTCTTTGAGATGGATCCTGAAAATGGTCCCATGAGCTTTTCTGCACTCCCCTACACGCCTCATGAGCTGGAAAATGCCATGCACCCTTATGAGCTGCCGGAAGTTCACTACACCGTAGTCCGTGCAACAAAAAGCCAGATGGGTATCGGCGGAGATGACAGCTGGGGTTCACTGACACACCCCGAATATCTGCTGAATGTCAATGAAAGAATCGAATTTTCTTTCTCATTCCGCGGAGTGTGAGATACTTTCAGCACTTAAAAATCAACATTTTAAAAAATACAGCTTATTTCATTCCGAAATGTCGGATATTATGTGAGCTATTCCCCTTCTTTAACGGAAGGGGAATAACTTGCCACATTATGTTAAAATTATATCAATGGAGGATATACAGGGCATGAATAAACAGGTAAATTACGGTCGTTTTCTTCACGGAGGAGATTACAACCCGGAACAATGGATGAATCGCCCGGATATCTTAAGAACAGATATCGAATATTTCAAAAAATCTCATATTAATACCGTCTCTCTGGGAATCTTCTCCTGGTCAGTACTGGAACCGAACGAAGGCGAATATCACTTTGAATGGCTCGAAGAAATCATTGACACGATGTATCATAACGGTATTTCTGTAATTCTGGCCACACCATCGGGAGCACGTCCCAAATGGATGTCTGACAAATACCCGGAGGTTCTGCGGGTAAATGAAAACAGAGAGCGAAACCTTTTCGGCGGACGTCATAATCACTGCTATACCTCTCCTGTCTACCGTGAAAAAACACGCCGTATCAATATGGAGCTTGCAAAACGCTTTGGGCAGCATCCCGCTGTAATCTTATGGCACATCTCCAATGAATTCGGCGGAGAATGCCACTGTCCTCTCTGCCAGGAAGAATTCCGGAAATGGCTGGAAGAAAAATACCAGACCATCGAAGCTTTAAACGAATGCTGGGCAACTACATTCTGGAGCCACCGCTATAACAGTTTTTCTCAAATTGAAAGTCCCTCTCCCAGAGGAGAATCCGGACTTCATGCTCTCACGCTCGACTGGAAACGCTTTGTAACAGAACGCACCATAGACTTTTTGAAACATGAAGTTCAGGCAATCCGCGATGGAGGTTCCGATAAACCGGTCACTGCCAACCTGATGTACGATTATGCAGGCCTGGATTATAAAAAATTCCGGGAAGCTCTCGACATCGTCTCCTGGGATAATTATCCCTCCTGGCACAAGCATACAGAATGGAAAACCGCTCTTGACTGCGGACTGCAGCACGATCTGATGCGCAGCATCCAAAACCGGCCTTTCCTTCTGATGGAATCCTGTCCATCTGCAACAAACTGGCAGCCTGTCAGCAAACTGAAAAAACCGGGTATGCTGCTGACAGCCTCACTTCAGGCGGTTGCTCACGGTTCTGACAGTGTTCTCTACTTCCAGCTCAGACAAAGTCAGGGATCCTCCGAAAAGTTCCATGGAGCGGTAATTGACCATTACGGCGGCTGCGACACCAGAGTATTCCGTGAAGTAACCGAAGTAGGTAACGCCCTGGAGCAGATTCAGGAAATAACAGGAAGCCATACCGTCTCTCCTGCTGCCATACTATATGACCGTGAAAATGACTGGGCTATGAAAGATTCACAGGGTCCCCGCAATGAGGATCTGCACTACATGGAGTGTATCCAGAAGCACTATCAGGCACTCAGAAATCAGGGAATCAACACCGATATCATATCGATGGAACATGACCTCCAGGGCTACCAGATAGTAGCTGCGCCTATGTCCTATATGCACCGCCGGGATTATGCTCAAAAGCTGGCTTCTTTTGTTGAGAACGGCGGTACTCTGGTTCTCACCTACTGGTCAGGCATTGTCGACGAAACCGATCTCTGTTACCTTGAAGGAACTCCTCACGGTTTAATGGAAGTTACCGGCATCCGCAGCACCGAAATCGATGCCCTCTATGACTGGGAAGAAAATCATGCTGTACCGGAAAATGGCAATCATCTTGGCTTAAGCAGCATCTACACCTGCAAAAACTTCTGTGATCTGGTTCAGCCCATCAAACAGAAACCGGATGTAGAAATCCTCCTGCGTTACGCAGATGATTTCTATCAGGGCTGGCCGGCATTAACCCACCATGCTTTCGGAAAAGGACATGCCTACTATGTATGCGCTGATCTGGAAGAAGCCTTTTACGGGGACTTTTATCCCCAGATCATAAAAGAGGCTCATATTCTGTCTCCTCTGGAATCTATCCCCGAAGGAGTTTCCGTAACTACACGGGAAAATGACAGCAGCACTTATCTGTTTGTACAAAACTTCGGCACAAAAGCAGTATCTGTTCCGATACCGGCAGAATACAAGCTGCTTTACGGAGATACAGAAGCTTCCATGAAACCGTTAACAACCCGGATTTTCAAAAAAGCCAGATAACTGTACCAAATTGAAAATCCGGCGCTGCTTTTAATGCGCAAGCATATTTTCAATAAAAATTCCATAGCCCTTGGTCTGATTATTGACAAGTACATGAGTTACAGCTCCTATAATCTTACCATTTTGAATAATCGGGCTTCCACTCATACCCTGCAGAATTCCTCCTGTTTGTTTTAACAGTGAGGAATCTGTTACGGTTATCTCAAGGTTGATATTCTCATACCCGGCTTCACTTCCTGCTATCTTCCGGATTTCAAGATCATACAGACGATATTCTCCGCTGAAGCAGCTGAGCATCTGAGCTTTTCCGTCTCTGATCTCATCTGCCGCCGCAGTCTCCAGCGCTGCCTGTTCCCAAAGAGCCGAAAAAGAAGCTGTTTTATAGTAGCTGTTCAGACGCTCCAAAACAAGATTCTGAATTCTTTTATTGCCTGAACCAAAAATTCCCTGTTCTGTATTGTCTGTTACCGTTCCGACACAGGATTTCATCCGGTAATCAATTGCTCCGGCCAGAGACCCGGGCTGACTTTCACTTCCTTTAACCAGAGAATAGATCTCCGCATGGTATAACTGACCATGGTCTATCTCCATCAGGCCACCGGTATCAATATCGCTGATACAGTGTCCCAGCGCTGCAAAACTGCCCTTTTCATCCAGCCAGGTCAATGTTCCGATGCCATGCATATTATCACGTATCCACAAACCCGCAATATATTCCTGCGAATCCGCCAGTACCGGCTTTATCGTTACCATCTTCTGTCTGCCATTGTGTTCAACCGTCAGCTTCATGGAGCTGCCTCTGCTGCTTCTTACCATATCCCGGAACTCTTCTTTTGACGTAACCTTCTTCCGGTCAGCCTGAAGAATATAATCACCGGCTTCTATCAGACCGTCGCATGGTATCTTCTGCTTTCCGTCACTTCCTGTTACATGTGTTACCTCTGTTACCAGAACGCCTTTGGTCTCCAAATAGATTCCCACAGGAATTCCACAGGGAAGCAGCCTGCGCTTTTCTCCCTGCTTCAGAGAAGACTTTCCCTTTTCTTCCAGCTGATTCTGCTTTTCTGAAACCGGCATGACCAGCGCCTCTTTTATCAGTTCAAAACTCTGATCATCGGCTCCCGGCAGCAATTCAGTCAAAAGACCGCTTTCAGATGGCTGATTCGGTCTGCCAAATCCCCGCTCATCTGAATAAGATTCCGTAAAAACGAAAAAATATAATAACGTAAAACAGGAAACTGCCAGATACAGGCTTTTTAAAATACAGCGGTATCGTTTCACTTTGTAATTGTCATCATCCCACATAATAATCCTCCCCATACTTCTATCTCATCCTCTGAGGTTATTATGCGATTTTTTTCAATTGTGAATCATGTATTTTCTGGTTTCCGGAAACCGTCTCTGCCAAAAGCGGATGCTGCTGATTATCTTCGATAGCTGCTGCTGATTATCTGATCATCTTCGATAGCTACTGCTGATTATCTTCGATAACTTGCTGCGAGTGCCTTTAATTCCCTTGCATTCTCAAGCACGGCATCTGTTATCTGAACACCGCCCAGCAGTCTTGCAAGCTCCTTTACAGAAGCTTCTTCTTCCAGATGATTGATCGTTGTGCAGGTTTTTTGATCCACGATATTCTTGGCAATCATAAAATGATTATCCGCCATAGAGGCAATCTGCGGCAAATGTGTAATGCAAAGTACCTGATGTGTACGTCCGATCCAGGAAAGCTTTTCTGATACACACGCCGCTGTGCGTCCGCTGATTCCGGTATCGATCTCATCAAAGATCAGAGTCGGGATCTGATCCGTATCTGCCAGAACAGACTTCACAGCAAGCATAATACGGGAAAGCTCACCGCCTGAGGCTACCTCGCCCAGAGGCTGCATCGGCTGACCGGGGTTTGTTGAAATCACAAACTCGGCATCATCAAATCCATTGCTTCCAAACTGACCGGATCGCTCAAAACGCATATCAAATGAAACCTGAAGAAAATTCAGCTCCTGCAGGCTTTCTGTAATGGCCTGAACAAGCGAAACTGCGGCTTTCTGCCTTAAAACAGAAAGCTGTTCACACAGAACAAGCACCTGCTTCTTGGCCTTTTCGCAGGCTTTCAGAGTGGCTTTGCGGTTCTCCTCATAATTCTCGAGTTCCTGAAGCCGTTCTTTTTTCTTCTCAAGACTTTCCATCACCTGAGAATAATCTCTTCCATACTTTGCCTGCAGTGTACGAATCAGATCAAGCCTGCTGCGAACCTGTTCGTAGGTTTCCTGGTCAAAGCTCAGTTCCTCCATATAAACACCCACATCACGGTTCACATCCGACAGTATCGCTTCTAAATCCTGTATCTGTGAGGCAATATCCCGCACTGAATCATCATAGCGCAGTACCGCCTGAATCTCTCTGACAGCTCTGGAGACTGCTTCTCCCGCAGACTGACTGCCATCATATCCCAAAGCATCGCGCACTGCTCCCATTGACTCCATAATATTGCGGCTGTTGGCTATCTTTTTATAAATCTGCTCCAGTTCGGCCTCCTCGCCCTCCTTCAGACCGGCAGCTTCAATTTCGTTGATCTCAAAACGCAGAAAATCAACTTCCCGCAGACGGGTCTCCTCTTCCATTGAAAATCCATGCAGCCGTCTGCTCTGCTGTACATATTCATTGTATGCCAAAGCCAGCTTCTCCTTAACCGGAAAACCCCCCACACCTGCATAGGCATCCAAAATCTCCAGATGCTTATACTTATATAAAAGCGACTGATGCTCGTGCTGACCGTGGATATCGATCAGAAGACCTGTCATACGGCGCACTTTGGCCGCTGTAACCGTCTCATCATTCACCTTAAAGATACTTCGTCCCTTCTGAATCTTTCTGGACAGGATCAAAACTCCATCCTCCGTCTCTATATCCAGCTCTTTCAGCTGACTGCGCTTCTCCTCTCCTTCAATCTGAAAAACAAGCTCCACATATGCATACTCCGCACCGGCACGAATCACATTCGCACCGGCTTTTCCACCCAGCGCCAGATTCACAGCATCAATCAGAATCGACTTTCCGGCGCCGGTCTCTCCGGTCAGAATATTGAGTCCCTCTCCAAACTCCATATCTGCTTCTTCAATCAACGCAAAATTCTTAACATGTAAATGCATCAGCATGATCTCTTCCCCCTTTTGTTTCTCAGCTTTCTCTCATCACTGTGAACAGGTTCCACGAACAGATGTTGTGAACAAGTGTTGTGAACAGCTGTTCTCGAATATTTGTTCCGATTATAACCCCTTACACACAAAAAAGCAAGTACTTTTCAGAAATTTAAGATTTCTAAAAAATACCTGCTTTTTTCTTTCGATACAGTTTAGATTATAAACTGGAACTGATCAGCTTCTGGATCTCACGCATAAGAACCACTGTATCCTCAACACTTCTAACCGCGCACATAATGGTGTCATCACCGGCAATACATCCTACCACCTGAGGAAAATGAAGCCCGTCCAGGGCTGCTGCAACCGCCATGGCAAGTCCTGATACCGTTTTGATTACCAGAAGGTTCTGAGCCATATCCATTGAAATATAACCGTCACGGAAAATGCGGATATATTTTTCTTTCATCTCATCCTCTTCTTTTTTCATCAGCGTATAGCACTGCCGGCCCTTCCCGTTCGGTACTTTAGTCAGCTTCAGTTCCCGAATATCTCTGGAAACTGTTGCCTGTGTTACATTAAAACCTTCCATATTCAATCGTTCCGCAAGTTCTTCCTGCGTTTCAATATCATATCTGCTAATCAGTTCACGTATTTTATCATGTCTTCTGATTTTCATCTGCCGCCATTACCTCCGCTTCTATCGTTCTGACATTTTTCTCCGCAATGTTTCCAGAAAACTTACGTTGTTTACTTTCAGAATCATCGCAGTTACCTCCGCCTGTCCGATTTCAATCCAGTCACCCTCATCCAGAAGTCCTGCCTCATTTCCATCAAAACAAAGCTGCACAGGAACAAAACGCTTTCCGGGTCTTTTTACAACTTCCACAATAATTTTAGAATCCGCGCGCAGCACAATGCTGCGGTTATGCAGAGAATGCGGTGAAATCGGAGTCAGCAGTATGCTGAATGCCTTCGGGTCCACGATCGGACCGCCTGCTGAAAGGTTATAAGCTGTTGACCCTGTAGGAGTAGCAATAATAATACCGTCAGCTACATATTTATTCAGCAATTCTCCATCTACAAAAATATTATAATCATTTACATCCAGTCCCCGTGATCTGGAAAGAACAATATCATTCAGCGCATAATCTGAAATCTGTAAGGTTCCCTGTTTTTTCACCTTTCCATACAAAAACATCCGTTTTTCCAGATTATACCGATTTGCGATCAGGCAGTCAAGTGCATACTCCACTGTTTCCGGATCAATTTCCGCCAGATATCCCAGGGTACCCTGATTGATGCCCAGCAGGGGAATATCCTTATATCGGAGATCTCTGGCAGCCTGCAGCATCGTACCGTCACCGCCTATCACCAGAATGCACTGCGTATCATCCGGCACTTCCTTGGGATTTGTATAGCGGTACCAGTCATGATCGTCCGCTGTCTCTTTATAAACGCCGGAATCAAGTTTACAGATGCACCCGCGCGCAGTCAGATAATCCCTGACATACTGAGCCATTTTCCGGCTTCCTGCCTTTGCAGAATTACTGATTACATAAAATTTATTCATGGATGCTACAAAGCCTCATGCGCTTTCAAAGTGATTTCATCCGAAGTAGGAATCCGCGTGGTGCATTCGCAGCCTTTTCCAAGCCATATAAGATATTCAATATTGCCTTCCGGTCCTTTAATCGGGGAATAATCCAGTCCCAGAACGGTAAATCCCAGCGCCTGCGCACATAATGTAACCGCCTCAATCACTTCCACATGCACTTTGCGATCGCGCACAACGCCCTTTTTGCCAACCTTCTCCCGGCCGGCCTCAAACTGGGGTTTGATCAGACAGACTGCCTGTCCTCCATCCCTTAAAAGCTCAAATGCAGGCGGAAGAATCTTACTAAGGGATATAAAAGATACATCCACAGAAAAAAAGTCAATCGGCTCAGGTATCTGTTCATGATTCAGATATCTGGCATTGGTTCTTTCCATACAGATTACCCTTTCATCCTGTCTAAGCTTCCAGTCAAGCTGTCCGCGACCGCTGTCAACCGCATAAACCTTTACTGCCCCATTCTGCAGCATACAGTCCGTAAATCCGCCGGTAGAAGCGCCGATGTCCATACAGACAGCTCCTTTCAGCTCTATCGGCCATACTTCCATGGATTTTTCCAGCTTCAGCCCTCCGCGGCTTACATATTTCAAAGCCGAACCCCGCACTTCAATCGGTTTTTCCGTATCAAACACAGACCCGGCCTTATCTTCTTTCTGCCCGTCCACATAAACAATACCGGACATAATAAGTGCCTTTGCCTTTTCTCTGGAAGGCGCAAGGCCCCTATTTACCAGCAGTATATCTAAACGTTCTTTCATTTTTGTTCTCCAATCCGGTCAAGAATCCTTGTCAGAATGAATTCTGCGTCAAGACCGATTTCTTTTTTCAGTATGTCCACATTGCCATGCTCTACATACATATCCGGCACAGCTACATTTATAATGTCCGCATCCGATTCATCCTCTTCCAGCCAGGCACAGACATGTTCTCCAAATCCGCCTTTTAAGACATTTTCCTCCAGAGTTACCAGTAAATGATGGGTTTTTACAACCTGGCTCAGACATTCATCGTCAAGCGGGCGGACAAAACGCATATTAATTAAAGTAACCTCATATCCCATGGCTTTCAGGCTCTGGCGTACCGCATCTGCTGTTTCCACCATACTGCCCACTGCCAGAAGTGCAATCCCGGATTCCCTGTAGATCCACTCCGCCTTGCCTGCCAAAACAGGAGCTCTGAAGTCAGCCAGGCCCTTCCATCCGGTGCCGCGCGGATAACGCACTGCAACAGGGTAGGGATATTCAAATGCAAAATTCAGCATATCCTGCAGCTCATAAATATTCTTCGGAGCACATACTGTCATATTGGGTATGTGTGACAGGTAGGACAGATCAAAAATCCCCTGATGTGTTTCTCCGTCACTTCCCACAAGTCCGGCTCTGTCTATCGCAAATACCACCGGAAGATTCTGAATACAGACGTCATGGATGATCTGATCATATGCTCTTTGTAAAAATGAGGAGTAGACGGCTACTACCGGCTTCAATCCTCCTGCAGCCATACCAGCCGCAAACGTAACCGCATGCTGTTCCGCAATTCCCGCATCAAAAAAACGATCCGGAAACCGCTTTGCAAACGGACTCAGCCCCGTTCCATCGGGCATGGCAGCTGTAATCGCCACAATATTCTCATTCTGCTCTGCTGCTTTACACAGGGTTTTAGAAAAAACATCTGTCCAGTCTGCCTCTGTTTTAGGATGCTTTACCTTGCCTGTGCGGATCTCAAAGGGCGAAACCCCATGAAAACATTCCGGGTGTTCTTCAGCCGGCCGATAACCTTTTCCTTTTTTCGTTACCACATGGATCAAAACCGGATTTTTCAAACGCTTTGCATTTTCCAAAACCGCAATCAATCCATCTATATCATGTCCATCTACCGGTCCCCAGTAGGTAATTCCCATATTTTCAAACAGCATACCCGGCACAAACACCTTTTTAATGTTGTTTTTCACAGCTGTCAGCGTTTTCAGAACCGGAATTCCCATATTCGGCGCCTTCTTTAAGCGATTGGTCAGCTTTTCCTTAAAATCATGATATTCGGATGTTCTGCGGATCTTGCTGAGATGTTCGCTGATTCCTCCTGTATTTTTGGAAATGGACATCTCATTATCATTTAAAATAATAATATAATTACTTTTCAGGCTGGATACATTATTCAGTGCTTCAAAGGCCATTCCGCCGGTCAGCGCCCCGTCTCCAATAACGGAGATAACTGAATAATCCTCTCCTTTCCGATCTCTTGCCATCGCCAGTCCCATTCCCGCAGAAATGGAGGTCGAGCTATGCCCGGTGTCAAAAGGATCGCAGCTGCTTTCCTTACGTTTGGGAAAACCACTCATCCCGCCGTATTTGCGCAGCTCGTCAAAACCGCTTCTTCTTCCGGTAAGAATTTTATGTGTATAGGACTGATGGCCCACATCCCAGACAATTTTATCCTTCGACGGATCAAAAACCAGATGAAGTGCCATGGTAAGCTCCACAACACCCAGATTCGAGGCCAGATGACCGCCGGTCACACTGATTTTCTGAATCAGAAATCTTCTTATCTCTCCAGCCAGACTTTTATACTCGGATTCCTTTAATTTATGGATATCCCCTGTCTGATTGATTTTATCAAGTAACATGGTAACTCCTCGATTCAAAACCGTTCAGCTAAAAGCCGAACTTTCATCTACTTTCTGCGATTTACCAGCATAAGGATCAGATTTTCCAGAAATGCATTCTCATACGGAAGCTCCTGTAAGGTCCTGATCGCACGTTCTGATAAAGCTTTAACGTCTTCCTTTGCCTTTTCCAGCCCTTTAATTGTTACATATGTCGTTTTATGATTTTTTTCATCACTTAAAACGGGCTTTCCAAGCTCTTTCTCATCACCTGTAACATCCAGAATATCATCCTGTATCTGAAAAGCCAGTCCCACATCCTGCGCAATACGGATAATCTTTTCCTCTTCCTCTTTTGAAGCTCCGGCAAGAACTGCTCCGATCAGCATCGAAGCCTCCAACAGCGCTCCTGTCTTCAAAGCATAAATAAAATCAAGCTTTTCCCTGGGAATCGGCTTATTGGTCAGCTCCACATCAACCGTCTGACCGCCAATCATACCGTAAATACCTGATTTTTCAGCCAGGATCGAAGCGGCTTTTAACACACGGTCCGCATGTTCCGTCATGCCAGCTGCCTTCAGCGCGGTTTCAAAGCAGAATACCATCAGAGCGTCTCCGGCAAGAACCGCCATATCCTCGCCGTATTCCACCCACGTTGTATGCTTGCCTCTGCGATATCTGTCGTTATCCATCGCAGGAAGGTCATCATGAACCAGTGAGGCGGAATGCATCATCTCCATCGCAGCCATAAACGGTTCAATTTCCTTCCCGGTACCGCCAAACAGCCGGTAGGTTTCCTGCATCAGCATGGGACGGAGACGTTTCCCCCCTACAGTCACGCTGTAATTCATGGATTCCATAATGGTTTTCTGATGTCCGGCTTCCTGCGGCAGCCATTCATACACTATTTTCTGAACCTCATCTGTTCTCTGCTTTAACATCTCTTTAAAATCCATCTGTTTCTCCCTCCTCATTCAGAATCACCAGCTGTTGTTCCACTTCCGACAATGCCTGACTGCAGTACTGAACCAGACCAACACCATCTTTATATAAATGAAACGATTCTTCCAAAGTACAATCCTTGCTTTCCAGTCTGGCAATCAGCTCCTCGAGCTGCTCCAGAGCCGATTCAATGGATACTTTTTTCTGTTCCTTCATGATCTGTTTCTCCCTCCAGGTCCGTTATCCTGGCACGGACTTTTCCATCTCCAAACTGGAGCCTGATAACCTGTCCTCTATCTAATGCAGACGCAGACTGTACCGGCTGCCCTGTCTCATCACTGACATAAGCAAATCCGCCGGAAAGCTTTTTAAGCGGCGATAAGGCTTCTAATTTGCCAATATACAGTTCTGTCCGATGCCGGTATTCCTTCATCCGGCTCTCCATCGTAAAAACCAGCTTCTCTTTCAGGCTTTTTAACTGCTGTTTCTTCTGCTCCAGCTGATAAACCGGATCCTGCAAGTCCAGCCTGCGTTTATATCCATCAATCACAGCACGTTTTCTCTCAAGCTGCATCTTTACCGCCATATCCAGCTGATTTTTCCTCACCTGAAGCGTATTCAGATAAGCTGCATAATCAAAAACTGCCAGTTCTGCCGCCGCCGAAGGGGTCGGTGCACGCAAATCTGCCACAAAATCTGCAATTGTATAATCAGTCTCATGACCTACCGCTGAAATAATCGGTGTTTCGGCATGAAAAATAGCATATGCCGTTTCTTCCTCATTAAATGCCCACAGATCTTCCAGTGAACCGCCGCCGCGCCCTACGATGATGCAATCCAGCCCCATCTCATCCAGACAGGAAATCCCGTTCGCAATAGAGGCCGAAGCCATCTCGCCCTGCACAAGCGCCGGATAAAGATACAGCGTCACACAGGGATTCCTTCGTGCTGTGATATTGAGGATATCACGGATTGCCGCTCCTGTAGGTGCAGTTACCACGCCGATATGTCTGGAAAAACGGGGAATCTCCTGCTTGTACTCCGGCGCAAACATGCCCATCTCTTCCAGCTCCTGTTTCAGCTTTTCATACTGCTGATACAAAACGCCGACACCATCCGCCTCTGCCGTCTGCACATAAAGCTGATAGCGCCCGTCTCTTTCATAAACGTTAATACTGCCCCCGGCCACGATCCTCATGCCATCCTGAAGGCGGATCTTCAGATTCGGTCTCTGGGAACGAAACATCACCGCATTCAGTACGCCTGAAGCATCCTTCAATGTAAAATAAATATGTCCTGAAGTGTGATACCTGCAATTGGAAATTTCACCCCGGACATAGATCTGCCGCAGTGCAAAATCCTGCGTGAACAGGTTTTTAATATAGGAATTAACCTGCTCTACCGAGTACACACTGGCTGCCATTACGGTTCTGCCCTGACGATCTTACCTAAAATACCGTTAATAAAAGAGCTGGAATCGTTGCCGCCATATTTTTTAGCCAGCTCCACAGCTTCATTGATCGCAACCTTTGACGGCACCGACTCATCATGACGGATCTCATACAATGCCAGACGGATCAGACTCAGATCCACTTTAGCCATACGCCTTGTCTGCCAGCCCTTTGCATACTGATTGATCAGCGTATCCGCTTCCTCTGTATTGCTCAGTACAGCTGCCGCACGGTTTTTGATCATGGTTTTTTCTTCTTCTGTAAACTCCGCAAGTTCTTCTGATTCCAGATACAGCTTTGTCTGCTCCTCCAGAAGCTCCGGGGCATAAAATTCTTTCATAAATACAAGTTTAAAAGTGTGTTCTCTTAACTCTCTTCTTTTCATTGTTCCTCCAAATCATAAACAGTTTCCTGTTATATAAAAAAGGGCGCAGAATTCCACCGGCCCTATTTTATGTTGTGTGAAATTATCAAGGTACTACTCTGCTTCAATACCGGAAATCCGTACATTGACATCAATAACAGCAAGCCCTGTCATATTCTCAATGGCATTCTTGACACGATCCTGGACATTCAATGCCAGATCAGGAATATTGTAGCCATATTTCAGGTTCAGTGCCAGATCACATGATACGGAAGTATCCATAACGGTTACTTTTATCCCTTTCGGTGCCGTCTTCATACCCAGTCTTCCGGCTAATTCATTGGCAGAACTGTCCGCAATTGATGCAACGCCTTCTACTTCCATCGCTGCAAGACCTGCAATGATTGCTACTACTTCATCTGCAATCTGAACAGAACCCACCTGGCCATTCTCATGTATAATATGCGTACTTCTGCTTTCAAAATCGTTTGACACTTCAATACCTCCTACGTAATACAGAATCTGTACTAATATTTATTCATTATCAAAGTTAAGTATAGCAAAAAACAGATGTAACTGCAAATTCTTTTTATATGCAACTGCAAATTCTTTTACGGCCTTGTTACGGTTCCTCTACAACCTCTGTATTTACCTCATTCATAAGGGAAATCACCACATCTGAAATCTCCACATTCGCTTCTCTTTTCACAGTATCTTCTATCTGCGCTCTCTCAGCGCCGGTAATGCTGCTGCTTCCTACCAGCACCTCCACGCCGGAATCATTGATTGTAACTAAAGTATTGGAAATTCCTTTTGTTTCCAGAATTGACTCAATAGCAGCCTCCGTACCGGCATTTTTTGTCATAAGCATCAAACTGTCCGCTGCTGCCTCACGCTGTTTTTCACTGAGATTTTCATTATCAATAATTCCCTTCAGCGTTTCTTCATTCCGGGTTCTGACCTCTTCCCGCCCAAGCTGGGCTTTGGCCATCAGATTTTCAACCTGCTCGCTCCAGGTAAGCACTGCTTCGCCCGGCTGACTGCCATCTCCTGAAGAAGCACTGCTTTGCTCAGCCGATTTATTGCTTTCTTCTGCAGTTTTATCCCCGACTTCCTCTTTAGCAGTATTCTTATCTGCATTTTTATCTGCATTTTTATCCGGATTTTCACCGGCTTCCGCCGTGCTGCTTTCCGTTTCCGCCGTTACGCCGGTATATTGTGACTGCTCTAAAGCAATATTTTCTGCCATCACATCCTCATCCGAAATATCCATCAGGGCAGAGTTTTCCTGATTTCCTCCAACCGGAACAGAATTCTCCGTTTTCGGAAGATAGGTCAGATATCCGGCAACCACGATCATTACCGCCAGTAATGTCAGAATCAGCTGGTTTCTCTTTCTTAGCCTTTTCATACATATACTCCTTTAAAAATCACCCTCTAATACTTTTATCTTATGAGCAGGAAGTCCGAATAATGCCTCCAGCGCATTACAGATTTCTGCTTTCACCACCGCACTTTTTGCTCCTGAGGCAGCTACGGCAACACCGCTCACCTGCGGCAGAAGTTCTTTGGAAACCCATGGCGTCTGTCCGTTTTCCAGCACAGAAGTTTCCTGCCTGCTAAAAACCTCCTCTCTGTCTCCATCTATATTGCCGATTCCGCTGTTTGCGCCATTCCCATTGCTTCCGTCATTCCCGGTGCTTTCTCCATTCCTTCTGCTGCTGTTCCCAGCTCCTCCACTGCTGCTGCTCTCTGTCTGAACGTCCTTTTCCACTATTTTTTCTCCGCTGTCTGCGAGTATTACCAGAACCTTTACCTTCCCTGCTCCTCGAACCGTTTCCAGCAGATTTTCCAGCTCTGCTTCCAGGTTTTTCTTGTATTGCGCACGGTAATCTACGGTTATATCAGATTCCCTGCCTGATTTTACCCCGGTATTTTCCCCGCCAGGACTTAATTTTTCAAGCGGAAAAGAAAGCAGGAACAGCAAAATCCCTGCTACCAGACCCAGCAGGATCTTATCTCTGGAAGGATTTTTAAAAAACTTCTGCATCATTTCTATCTCCTACTGCCTGATTTTCACATCTGTCCGTTTCAATTTCAGGGTATCTGCAATTTCATCCCCAAGCGCCTCCACCGCCGCCTCAAACCGCCGTTTTTCTTCCGGCGAATCGTTCTGAGGCGGGACTACGAAGATTTCAACTTCTGAAATTGCAATCGTCCCCGACTGTTCCAGAAGCGTCTCATCAAACTCCACTTTTCCACCCGTAAATTCCAGCTTCTGATCCTCTGCCAGACCCTGAACCCAGGAAAGCGCCTTCTGCGAAGTGTATTGCAAAATCTCCTGATCCTGTTCCAGAGACAATTCCTGAAACACTCCGCTGACCGCCTGAATTTCCGTTTCCGCTTCCAGCCCGGTCAGCTTCTGTGCCAGAACCGTATTAAACTTCAAAAATGCCGAAGCCGGACGAAGCAGCAAAAGCAGCATTAAAAGAGAAAGATAAAATCGAAGCGTATATTTTTTATCCTGACTCCCCATCAGATACAAAGTCAGAAAAGAAATCACACCCAGAACCGCAATTTGCCGGATCCATTGATACACTGCCGCCATTTTCCCCTCCATCTACCACGAAGCCGCCACGATCATCATCAAATTGATAATCGCTGACATACAGGTTATTTTCACCAGATATTCCAGACTTTCCGCAAATGCCGAAAGACACCCGCAAATATTTTTATCTGCTGCCGGCATCATAATTGCCGAAAAAATCCGATATACCACCGATACCAGTGCAATCCGCAGAACCGGGAAAATGCAGATAAACAATACGCAGCACATTCCTGCCGCGCCAATGCTTCCTTTCAGCAAAGAACCGCTTTCCCATAAAACCGCAGCAGCGGCCTCCGCCACTCCCCCTGCCCCCGGTATCATCGCCGCCGTTTTCATCAGCGTCTGCTGCCTGACAGAATCCGCCCTTGGAAGAACCATCATCTGTACCACCTGAAGCCCTGTCACTGCCGCAACGGAACCTTTCATCAAAAATCCAAGTCCCTTCTTTAAAAAACCGGTCATTCCCTGAAAAAGTGATTCCTGCATAATGGAATCCAAAAGTGATATTACAAGAAAAATGCTGACGCCCGGCAAAAGAATATAAAGACAGAGACGGCTGACCAGGCTGCTGACACTGACGGCTGACACATAAATTCCCGCTGCAGAAATCGTATCGCCGCTGGACGCTGAAGCAGCCGCAAGCACCGGGAACAGCGTACTGGTAAATGTTATTCCATTTTCCAGATATTCCTTTGCCTGCCCCCGAAAGCTCTGAAACAAAACGGTCAGCTGTGTTATCAGAAGCAAATGGATCACAACCCCTGAAAATACCGTAATTGACTTATTTTCAAAAGCCTGTCCCATCGCGCGCAGCAAGGCAAACAGCAAAACCAGAATCAAAATCCCGGCAAAGTCAGACAAATTCAGGAAATTTTCTCCCAACAGCCACTCCGAAGCAAAATCTGCGGCAGCATTTTTCAAGCCGGCAAAGTCTCCCGACTGAAGCATATCCACCAGATCCGAAAAGGAAACTCCCGGTTTTCCCGTCATGGAGCCTAACAGCTCCTGTAGCTGCCCAAAATCTGTCCACTCTTCCATAATCTGTCCACTCTT
>JAUNPP010000016.1:3467-10859 GCA_030536685.1 Lachnospiraceae bacterium | reverse complement strand
CTTACATAACCTGTCTTTCTTCCATAATCCCTTACACTGTAAATAAAGTTTCAATCGTTTCCAGCAAAGCGGTTACGATTGGCAGACTCACCGACAAAATCAACAATTTTCCATAAATATCAATCTGCCTGCTAACAGCGCTGCAGCCTGCTTCCCTGCAGATGTCCGATGCCAGCTGGCTGATCCACGCTAACCCCATGATTTTCAGCAGGATCTTATAATACACCGCATCCAGCCCCGTATGATCCACCAATTCCCGAATCAAATGAAGGATTTCATCCAGCTGTGAAACCACTGCTCCAAAAAGCAGCAGCATTGCTCCCAGTGACAGAAAAAGGCCGTACTCCGGTTTCAGCGGACGAATCCACAACGCAAAAACAGCTGCCGCAGCCCCTACAAGTATCACCTGAATCACAACCCTCACCACCTCCTTACAACGTCACCCATCTCTCTATACCTCAAACAATTTCTGTATTGTTTCAAACAGCTCTGAAATATAAGGAATCAGCCAGAAAAGCACCAGCAAAAGCCCAGCAAAACTGGTGAGAAAAGCCTGTTCGTCCCGGCCGCTGTGCTTTAAGACCTGACACAGTACGGAAACCAGAATTCCCACTGCCGCAATACGAAATATCAAAGCAACCTCCATACTACCCCCTCCCTGTCTTTAAAGCATTACTACAATTACAGTAAGCGCACCCAGAACTCCCAATGACTGATACATTTTACAGCTCGCTTCACAGCTCTCCTCCAGTCTTCCAGCGGCATTTTTTATCTGCATCTCCAAAAGCTCCAGAGTACAAAGCTGCATATCTACATCCAGAAATCCAAGATCATTTCCCAGGCGGCGAAACAGCTCCAGATCCTCCTTTTTCAGGCCGCTTCGCTCGAAAGCAGCTTCATTTTGTATCCAGATTTCAGAAAGAGGCGCACCTTTTAGCTCCTGCATCTCTCTGCTGACGCCTTTAAAAAAGCTTCCAAACGGCTCCGCCACTCTCCTGCTGATATCTGCAAATGCTTCTTCCAGAATCCGCCCGCTAAAGCCGATCTCACCTCTTAACATATGTAAAATACTTTGCATCAGCCGCAGATTTTTAATCCGTCTGCGCATATTCAGACTATATTGAAATCCAAGCGCCAGCACAGCTGCTGCTATCATAAAAATTCCCATCAGCCTGAGCATAACCGTCTTCCCTCCGCATCATAAACTGCCTTGCATTTCCCGGGGCAGCTTCCGCCATCAAGCTGAACATACCGCTGAAATACCGCTGCCTGCTTCAGTTTCTGAAAAGCTTCTTTTTTCATCAGTCGTTCCAGGCTCTCCCCGTGTGCCGTGGCAAGCATCACACAGCCGCATCCGGCTGCTTCAAAAACAGCCTCCACATCTTCCTCTCCTCCTATTTCATCCGCCGCAAGAACGGCCGGCGCCATACTGCGCAGCATCAGCCGCATCCCAGCTGATTTCGGACAGCCATCCATCACGTCGGTCCTCGCTCCCAGATCATTTTGCGGAACCCCCTGATCGCAGGCAGCCAGCTCCCCCCTCTCATCAATTACCGCCACCGACAAAGGCTCCCCACAGCGATTTCCGTCTGAAATCAGCCGGATAAGATCGCGCATGATGGTCGTCTTTCCTTTTCCCGGAGCCGAAAAAATCAACGTGCTCTGTAAAACTCCATTTTCATACAAATAAGGCAGCAGTTCCTTTGCACAATCCCGGTATTCGCAGGCAATCCGAATATGGATAAATGAAATATTGCGGATTGTTTTTAACGTACCATTATTTAAAACCGCTTTTCCCGCAATGCCCACTCGATGCCCGCCTTTGACCGTTAAAAATCCCTGTCGGATTTCATCCTCATAGGCATACATTGAAAAGCGGCTGACAAATTCCATAGTTTCCTGCATGTCCCCGGTGGTAAGAAGTCTGTTCCCGCCAATCGCCTCTTCCCGCCCGTCCACCAGAACATGTATCGGTCTGCCGGTGCGCAGGCGGATTTCCTGTATCTGTCCGCGGCGCTGCCCGCAGCACTTCCCATATCGGCTGATTTCTCCGCTTCCCTGCCCACGTTGTTCCAATTCAGCCCGAATCATTTCCCTGAGACTGACAGGAAGCACATGTAAAATTTCATCCATCAAATGTTTCTTCATAGCCTGCCTCCCTTTGCCTCATTATATGAAAAAAGGAAACCGCCTATGACGCAAAAATGCATTCATACACGATTTCCCGAATTTATCTGCTTTCTATTTCTGTAAAACAGGCTTCGCCTTCCAGCTGATTTGTTTCTTCTATATAATACATCCGTATCATACGATATTTTGAATCTGCACCATACGCAAAGCAAATCTGAACCTGTCCGTTTTCCAGACGTTTCATCTGCAAATCCACCGCTTCCAGAGAAAGCACCGGTTCTCCCGGTTCTTTACAGGCGTTCAGAGATTTTACAAAATCAGCAGGCTGAGGATGCTCCATATGCTCCACTGTCGATTTGCGCGGATACACAGTCACGACCATGCACAGTTCATTCTGCATCCAGGTTGCCACAGCCCGGCACTGGATTCCGTCAAGCTCCTCACGGCATTCCGCTACAGCCGGCATCAGATATTTCAAAGTAATCAGCGTCTGCAGCGCATTGGTATAAGGATCAACCTCCACAGCCTGTCCGCTGTTTAAATGCGGCCGGTAACAGCCCGCCAAAGCAGCCTGCTCCTTCAGATGCGCATACTCCTCTTCTTTGATTTTATGAAGATATTCCTCCGGCAACCCATCAAGCATCTCACAAAGCTCAGCGCAAATGCAGGCATAGCTTTTCCGTGCCTCGTCCAACTTAAAATACACAGCATTTTCTTCCATTGTTTCCCGACAAAGCTGCATCAACGTCTGCGCACGCTTCCACTGGCGCAGACTTCTTTCCGGCAAAAAGCCCACCATATCCTCGGTTTCTCTGCCGCTCTTCGTTTTTCTGCACGCTTCCTCAACCAGCTCATCTACCGCCTTCAGCAGCTCATAAGCCAGATCATGGCGGCACAGATTCATAAAATCTGCCGCCAGCCGGTTCGCGGCAAGAAGTGTCACTTCATGAGTAATCGGAAGGCTTTCTCTTGCACCTGTATAGGCCTGTTTGGAAAGGTTGAGAGCAGACTGATATCTGCCGACTCTGGCATAATCCGAGGTCAGATTTGTCACCGCTGTCAGATAATCCGGATGTGTCAGCGACAGACATTTGCCCCTGAGCTCCAGAACACGCTCTTTTAGCGGGATACTCTGATCAAACCGCTCCGCAGCAGCCAGCGCTACTGCCAGATTGTTCATGATCAGAATAGTACAGGCATCACTTTCTCCCAGCTTGTCACAGCTTACTTCCAGCGCCTTCTGAAGAAGCAGAATTGCCTTTTCATAATCCTCTTCTTCCAGGAAACGCTCCCCTTCCTTTGCAGCTGATTCAATCTCCGTCAGAAGCTGACTGCGTTCCTCCTGCATTCCCGGAATCTGATACAGAAGCTCCTGCGCTGCCATATATCCGGCGGACAATGATTTTTTCAGCCAGACAGCCGCCTGTTCCATGTCCTTATGCGTTCCAACACCACGAAGGCAGCAGTCTCCCGCCATATACATGCCTTCCGCATCTCCGGCTGCCGCCGCCTGCTCATACCAGAAAAATGCCTCCTCCCAGGAAGGTTCATTTCCCGGCAGTCCCTGTGAATAGATCAGCCCCAGATTAAACATGGCATCCGACTCACCTGCCGCTGCTGCCCGTTTATACCAGCTAAGAGCCTCTTCCATATGCTGCATAAGCATCAGCTGTCTTGCCAGCTCGCACTGCGCCGCCGTATTCCCGCCTTTTGCCTCCTCATATACCTGCTTTACCAGGTTTTCATCGTTCCACCAATCCGCCATAATTCCCGTAATATCCTTTCCCGCATATGGTTATTTTTTATGTGCCAGATTCTCATTCAGCCAGTCAATCACAGCGCAAATCCCCTCTTCACTGTAATCAAACCGATAAGACGTCTTCTTCTCATCCGGCGTCTTGTCAAATGCAAATGGTTCCGGCCACGTAACAAGCTCCAGCCAGAACCCCGCATCCGAATCTCCCTGCAGTTTCAAACGGATTCTGGTTCCATTACTGCTCGCTGTATAAGGCTGTTTTTTATAATAATTTAATGTAAATAAATCTTTCCTGGTAAATACCAATTTCTACTCGTCCTCTTTATTCAATGCCTGCTTCACAACCGTACAATCTTTATTATGTTCACATTTCAGAAAATCGCAGCCGATAATCTGTTCCAGGCATAAGCCACAGGACTGAACGGAATATTCACAGGTAAAAATATTAGACTGATTTTTTGTCTTACAGTATCCTGTAAAAAAATATTCTTCGATATCTTCCATATTCTTCACGGGCGTGAATTTTTCCTGATTGTTTTGCTGTAAATTCATTTTTTATTTCCTCCGAATCATCTGTTGAACGCTGGTGCGCTGATACATTGATCAAAACACTTAGCCAGCATCGGTAATTTTAACACAAAGTAGAAAATATTGAAAGAAGATATTCGGTTACTGTTCAGAGATTTTGGGGACAGTGGGGGTGTCCAGGGGACGCAAGCAGTCTATGATACGAAGTCTGCCGGAGTTAAGTGTACTGCCTCACCCACAATCAGCATAAGCCTTTGGAGATTTTTCCATTGGACTGCGTTAACTTCAATCGACGATGCAACCGCATCGTCTCTTTCAGTTGCCTTGCCAATAAAAAAATCTCCTGCAGGCTTATACTAACTGTGAGTGAGGCAGTACACTAAGAGGTGCTTTCAGCACCAATACGCTCCTTGCAGACTTGTATCATAGACTGCTTGCTGGTTTTTGAAACTTTTTACTGTCATGAATCGCTGAACAGTTGTGGGGGAGATGGACGCATGAGTTTTGTAATTTAAATGAAATCCGATGAGACTCCTACTTTTATAAGTGGTGAGTTATAAGAATCTTGCTTTGATGGAGTTCAATCTTTTTCTAACCACAGTTTGGGGACAATATTAAGTAAAACGGTGTGTGAACACTAATGATCCTGGAAGTAATTTTTTAAAAAGTGAATTTATGGATTGACAAATCGTGTTTTTTTCGATATATAAAGCACTGATGCCTTCATTTCAATAATGGTGTCAGGAGGAAAAAACAATCATGAAAAATACAAAAAATATGACGGTGGGGAAACCTGCGGTTTTATTGCTGCAGTTTGCGCTGCCTTTGATGGCGGGAAATTTGTTTCAGGAATTTTATACGGTTGCTGATACGATTATCGTCGGACAGTTTCTTGGGGTAACTGCTTTAGCTGCGATTGGAGCCGGGGGATGGATTACCTGGATGATGGCTGCTGCTATTCAGGGCTTCACTCAGGGCTTTTCTATCCCTGCTGCACAGGCTTTTGGCGCCGGAAACAAAGAACTGGTTCGCAAAAATATGGGAAATGCTGCTGTAATGTCGGTACTTCTCTCTGTTCTTCTGGTTGTTGTCGGAGAATTGATTCTGGAACCGCTTCTGGTGCTGCTTGATACGCCGCCGGAAATCTTTGCCACTACTTTAATGTACCTTCGTATCTACTATGCTGCCTGCCCTGTTATGATGGCTTATAATTATGCCGCCTGCAACCTGAGAGCGCTGGGCAACAGCCAGGCCCCGCTGCAGGCCATGGTACTGGCTTCCATTATCAATATCGGACTTGATCTTTTATTTGTAGGCCCTTTCAAATGGGGAGTAGCCGGCGCTGTTATCGCAACTGTAATCGCTCAGTTTTTCGCAGCCATTTACGCAATGTACAGCCTGTTTCGAATTGACTTTATTTATCTTACCCGAGAAGATCTGCGCCTGCAGCCCGGAGTATGCAAAAAGCTGCTCGTCCTCGGCGCTCCTATGTCACTGCAAAATATCATTATCTCTATTGGCGGTATTATCGTGCAGTTTATCGTAAATCAGTTCGGCATCACCTTCATAGCCGGATTTACAGCCACCAACCGCCTGTACGGACTGATTGAAACCGCAGGAATCTCCTACGGATATGCCATGACCACCTACACCGGACAAAATAAAGGCGCCGGACTTTACAAAAGGATTCATCAGGGCGTACTGACCGCACACGTAATCGGTCTGATCACCTCTGTAACGATCTCTGTAATCATGATTTTCTTCGGAAAATCCATATTAAGCCTCTTTATTACCGGTACTCCCGCAGAAATCCTGGCCACCACAAAGGTTGCCTATCGCTATCTGTTTATTATGAGCATGTTCCTGCCCATTTTATACAGTCTGCACATCCTGCGTTCCAGCCTTATGGGACTGGGAAACAGCAGCTTCCCCATGTTCTCCGGTATCGCAGAACTCATTATGCGAGTTGCCTCCTCGTTCATTATCCCTGTCTATTTCGGTGAAATGAACCTCTTTTTTGCAGAACCGATTGCCTGGGCCGGAGCAGTCATCGTACTTCTCTGCGGCTACCTGCTATGCATGAGCCAGCTGCCGGTATTGAAAAAATAACCTGCGGTAACAGGACGCACGAAAGCCTCCGCATTGCAACAAGCGGAGGCTTTCTTCTTTTTCAAAAGCTAATATAATCCATAACATCCATTTCAATACGGTTCATCTTCTCTATCGTATCCGGATTTGAGTATGGAATCCTGTGGATAATTGCAGGTACATAGTTCTTTTCTTTTATAATCTGCAAAGTCTCCTTAAAATTGATGTCATAAATATATACAATATAGGAAACCCAGTAATCCATCGCTGTTTTTCTGTCAGGTGAAAAAATGGATTTTCTATGACAGGCATCTTCAAAAACCTTATCTGTAATAACTTCCTGTCCGATTTCCTCCGGCGTCTTTCGCAGCAAAGTATCAGTTGTTTCTTCCAGTTTTACCCGGTAATTGTCCAGCTTGTCGGCATCGCGGATCAGTCTGGCGTGGAGCAGAATCCTTTCGTCTTCAATTCCTTCCAGTTTAAAATCAGAGTGCTTTGCAATTGCTGTGCGAATCAGCTCATCAAACTGGTCATCCTGAATAAACTGCCGAATCATTCCTTCCTCAAACAGAGTCTGAACACCCTGTGCAGCATGATCCATTGTGGATGCTTCAAAACTATCGTAGCGTTTGAGCTGTTCAAACCTTCCGATATCATGAAGAAGTCCGATCAGCATAGCCAGCTGTACATCCTCATTGGACAGCTTCATCCGAAGCGCAATCTCCCGGCTGCAGTCCACTACACAATAAGTATGAATGATCTTCAGCTTAATCCGGTCGTCTTCCCGGTCATATCCATTCAGATACTCCTCAAAAACCTGCTTTGCTTTCTCAAAATCAACAATCTTTTCAATATCCATAGTCTCATCCTTATCCTGGTTCTCCGGGCTC
>JAUNPP010000016.1:0-3457 GCA_030536685.1 Lachnospiraceae bacterium | reverse complement strand
GTTTTCTGAATTCCCACAGTTTTCTGAATTCTCCTCTTTTTCAAAATCACCAGATTTATCCTCTTTTTCAGAAACTGCTGCTAAAGCTTTTCTGCGATTTTTCCTGCGCAAATAGAGCATAACCGCTGCAAAAAGCGCAATAACCAGCACAATACCTGCCAAACATGCGTACATAAAGATCAGATATCGAACATCTCCCGGCAGATTTTCCTCTGTGCCTCCTGTCGGATTCGAATCAGGCTTGTCCGTCCGCAGCATTTTCAACCGCATGCGGGTAGTTCCCAGTTCTTTTCCTTCATATAAATAAGTCAATTCTGCCGGATAAGAATTTTCCCCGTTCCCGGATTTCGTCCATCTCACACGACCTTCCAGTTCCTCAGCGGTTACATCAGCTGGCAGAATCAACGGGCTTCCTTCTTTCTTTTCAACAGCAAATGCCGGATTTCTCTGAATCTGATTCAGTACAAAACTGTCTGTATCAATAAAGCTTTTCATCTCATCTGCTGTTTTTCCGGAAAGGATTCTGAAATTATCAAATCCGTAGTCAAGCAATGCTCTGGTTGAAGAATACTGAACGCCGTCCACACCGCACTGCATAACACAGCTGATTAATTTCACACCGTCTTTTTCCGCATAAGTAACCAGGGTAAATCCGGAAGGTGTGGTAAATCCGGTTTTTCCGGCCTTACAGTACGCATAATAGTTCGGGCCTCCCGGTTTTAACATCTGGTGACGCATCTCCACATAACGGGCGGCATGTTTATTCGTCGCCGGTATCGTATAAGATAAGGAACCGGCAATTTTCAGAAAATCAGGTTCTTTAATACATGCACGCATAATCATTGCCATATCATAGGGCGTCGTATAATGATCCTCATCCGCATATCCGCTTGGATTCACAAAATGCGTATGGGTAGCTCCTGCTTCTGCTGCCCGTTTGTTCATCTTTTCTGCAAAAGCCGCAAGAGTACCAGCATTATGAACTGCCAGCGCATTTGCCGCATCATTAGCAGAATCCAGCAAAAGGCCATTCAGACAGTCCTCCACTGACATCTCTTCTCCCTCAGTGGGATGAATGGAAACATAAGCAGATGGAAAGCGATTCAGCGCCTCACCCTTAAAGATCATTCTGTCTGAAAGCTTACTGTTCTCAATCGTAATCAAAGCTGTCAGAATCTTGGTAATACTCGCCGGATAACGTTTGCTGTCCGCATTTTTCGCATACAGAACCTTGCCGCTGTCTGCTTCGATCAGCACGGCTGCCTCAGCGCCAATCCACGGAGCCTGCGGCCAGTCCTTTGCCGGAATATACTCCTCATCTGACAATCTGGGGAGCTCCGCTTCTGCTGTCCCTGTATTTTCCGTCGCAGAAGCCGGAACTGAAAATTCAAAAAATACAACCGAAAAAGTCATCAGCAGACATAAAAGCAAACTTCCGGCTTTTTTTAACAATCTATCTGTTCCTAACATAATAAAATCCTAACTCAATGAAATAGTAACTCAATGAAAAATTTCACCTTTACTGTGACACATCTTCCTGTGTAATAACATCGCCCTTCAGTACAGTTTTCAGCAGATTACTTCCCTGCTTAACCGAAGAATCCACCAGATAACCGACATACAGGCTCTTTCCGGAATAAGAATAACAGTATTCACGAGCTCCCTTTGCCTGAACATCATAGGAGAACATCTCCCATCCTCTGGGATCCTCCAGCTGCATCTTCACCAGAGAATAAATCGACTTGGTCGGCAGACTGGTCTGTACCTGACTTGATACTTCTTCCAGAATACCACTAAAACCTGTCAGAATCGCCGGAGAAATGCACTTATTCACAATACCTTTAATTACTTCCAGCTGATCACGTCCACGCTGATGGTCTCCCTCGCCAAAAGCATGACGTTCTCTTGAAAAGCTAAGAGCCTTTTTACCATCCATATGATTATATCCTTTTTTAAAGGAATATTCTCCTGTATTAAAATCATACGCTGAGTAAGCTTCGATTCCTCCAAGTGCATCTACAATATTAATAACAGAATTAAAATTCACCCGGGCATAATAATTGATATCTGTACCATAAATAGAATTCAGAGTATCCATTGAGCAGTCAATTCCGTAAATACCCGCATGTGTCAGCTTATCTCTCTGACCACCGGAAACACCCGGAAGCGGCACATACGCATCTCTGGGAGTTGTCAGAAGAAGAATCTGCCGATCAGCCGGATTCACTGCCATCAAAATATTCACATCAGAACGGCTTCTGGTAGAAATATCTCCATATGTATCAATACCACTGATATAAATCAGAAAAGGATCCTTTGTAATATCAAAGTTCTTTTTCACCCTCGCCGCCGTCTTTTCTTTCTTTGTCTCAAATTCCAGCGTCTTAATGATTCGGATTTCCTGCGAAAACTGATACTTATCCTCTTCTATCGTCCGTTCATCAATCATGTCCATATAAGAAGAATTCATAATCATACAGTCAACCTGTCCGCCCATCAAAGCCGGGTACAAAGCCTCGTAATCATCATATGCAGTCAGCTTCACATCTGTTTTCAGCTCTTCTTTCACCTTATCAGCAGCCTTCCCCATCAGTTCCACATCATTAGCATACTGAATTCCCCAGTTTCCAGACTTCAGATCATCAAGTGTCTGCGCTGTACTGTCCTTTTTAACAACAACCAGAATCTGATCCTTCTCAATTGATGTTTTATCAGTAATCTCCTTTAAAGTTGTATCTGCCTGGTTCACATAGTGCAAACCTAACGCCAGACCTATTATAATCAAAAGCGAAAGCAGCTTTCCAAACCAATGAAATCCCTTCACAAACTGTAAAACAAAAACCAGCAAAAATGCTGCAGCCAGAGCAACTGTCAGTAATCCCCATAATTTTGTGGGTAAAAATCCCATATCCCAGAACCGTACAGACAAAATACCACTTAAAACCAGCTGAAGCACCGCCAGTATCAGCCCTGCTATCCTTACAATCGATAATTTACCTTTCATAATTCTATCCTTCTTTTTTTTAGATTTGTACAATTATAAATATACGCTTGTATTCTACCATGAATTGAAAGAAAGTACAAAGAAATTACAATAAAAAGATTTAAGATTTGTATAATAATAACATTGGCTCAGAGATTTCCGGACAGTAAGAGAATACAAGGGACGCAAGCCATCTATGATACGAAGGCCGTCTATGATATGCAATCTGGCCAGGGATAGAGGTGCTTTCACTTTCAGCATCAATACACCCTTACAAACTTGTATCATAGACGGCCTGCTGGTCTTTGCAATTTTTAGTTGGCAAACTCTGACAAACCCAAAATAACTACAATTTCAGCTGTAGATCACAGTTTGTTCAGATAAACATCTTTCTCGCCTTGAGAAATCTTAAGAATTCGCATTGCATCCTCTGCTGTAATACCGAACTCCTTCATAAGATTTTTGATTGCCTGC
>JAUNPP010000154.1 GCA_030536685.1 Lachnospiraceae bacterium | reverse complement strand
TCTGCGACCATCAACCGGTTTTTCTGTATCTTTGGGTATCAGCCAAACCGTTCCCTTCTTCACAGCACCGGGAATTCGATCTGCCGCACAATAATAGTTAATCTGACGGGGAGTAATTCCCCATATTTTACTCGTTTCTTTTAAGGTCATATAATCCATACTTGCACCTCCGGTTCTTCCATTATATTTCTTTCTCTCGAAGAATACAAGTTCAGAAGCTACCTAAAAAGAACAGTCTCACAGATCTTAATACCTGTGAAACTGCTCTTTCCCTGTTATTCTACAAACCGATACCCGACACCCCAGACGGTTTCAATGCACGCTTTGCCAGTCAGCTCCAGCAGAATCTTCCGCAGCTCGCTGATGTGATACCGGATTGTCTCGTTGACCTGAATCGGCTCTGTGCCCTCCCAGACCATCGAATAGATTTGAGTTTTCTGAAAGGTCCTGCCGGGATTTCGCGCCAACAGGTAAAGGATCTGAAACTGCTGGCGGCCTAATGTATAGCTTATCCCATCATGCTCAATCCGCGACTCCAGCGGGTGCAGGCTCAGAGTACCAATCTGTAGCAGTGGCTCCGCGGGGAGGTCTACCTGCTGATATTCCAAAATGCCCAGGCTATCGATAAGCCGCTTGAGCAAAGCTTCTTCCGAATCTTTGAAAGTCAAAATCATCATTTTCCCCACGGTTCCACCTCCCCCTGAAACGAAAGAAATTAAAAATGTATCCATCGCCTTCACTCAGAGCACTCTAAGTATTATTTGAATTTTTTTATTTTCCCATATACCACGCTCCATATAACAGTGTGTATCAATAGCATAAACAAAATAACCCATAGATTTTGTGATTGTCCTCTCACCAGGTTCATCAATCCATAGAAGGTTGCACTTGACGGGAGAATAAAGGAGAAATAGTACGGTATGCTGCCTACTGAGGTGACCAAATAAAAAAATATCGGAGGTGCAATGAATAAAATCATGATTATCTTGATATAAACAATTCCCACCATAAGTCCATCAGAAAAATGTCCAACAAACAGTCCTATCAATGCTGCAATGTATGCCGATAAACTCACTAATACAAGAAACGGAAATACGTCACATAATTTTATCCGCATACAAATCAATGCGGTAAGAATGGTTGATGCCGTACCTCCAACAAAACCAAGCAGTATTTTTTGGATGATATATGTTTTCGTATCTAACGGTAGTACCATATTGATAAATGCAACTCCATCTTCTTTTTCGCTGATGATATTCATGGCATTAAAAGTACACCCCATGAACATAGCTGTAACTAAGGTTATTGTTATTAAAAGAGCCTTTAATCCATCTGTATTGTGTACGACAGGAATAACTGTTCTTTCAAAATCCAACTCATTCATTCGGTTTTTATAGATTTCAGGTAGCGCATTGCCAAGAATCCTATTCACTTCCAGTTCATCACCTGAAAGCAATGTTTTGATACCATCATCTGATTTTAAAACTCCTATGACCTGTGTGGAAGGATTGTTGACTGCCGCCTGGAGTTCATCGACATTTTCATACTGCGTAAGCGTCCCGCTTTTTTGCAGCCATAGAACTGCTTCATCTGAGAGATCGTTTTCCAACACTCCAAATGAAGTTTCACTCATGGTCTGAAAACTTGCTCCCGAAAGAAAATTTATGGCAATTCCTACAATGATAGGAAGTAAAAAAGTCAGAATACACATTTTGTCCCTGCGAATACTTTTTAATTGATATTTCAAACCATTCATGCTCTATCCCTCCTTTGCCATCTCGTTTGTCAATGCCCGGTGTGCAAACAGGAATAGCAGTACAATTACGCCAGTGCAAATCAAATAGTATGGATAAGCCGGAGCTGGCGCTGCAAAATAAGCGGATTTCATTCCCACAAACAAGTGATACATGGGATGATAAACGATCCACCCCCACTCGATTCCGGTCTGTCCGGCAAGGAAAACTGGTGTGGTGATGAATATCGCAATAATCAGATAAAAGAGGGAAAATTGCTTGAAGTCCGGCAGGCATACCGCACATAAAAAACCTGCTAATGCCATGATAAGTGACAAAATTCCAGCCTGTATAAGCACTGCAGGCAAAATGGAGATACCGTTTTCTACACCTATATTTATCAATGTCAGCAATATAGTGAACAACACATCTGACAATAGAATCCAACACAGCTTTGATAGAATGAAGGCAGACTTACATACCGGTAGTACCCCATGTACTCTGATAACCCCCATCTGCTTTTCTTTAAACAGCATAGCGGCCAGACCTAAAAATCCAACTGCTGAAAGCTCAAAAAACAGAAATTCTGCAGTTATCTCCCTGCGATTTTTCAGTTCCTTGTCATTTGTGCCGATGATTTCCGCTTGTTCTTCCACACCACTGCTTACTACTTTCTCTGCATAAATGCCTCTTAAATAATCGGTAGTTTCTATCCCGGATGAAAGCATGTAAACTTCCGGTGTGACAGTAGATAAATCAACTCCAACTGAATATTCATCTTCACATGCTTCTTCTAAAGCAGCTCTGGTATCAACTTTCGTCACATGTTCAGATACAATATGTTGAGTGTTGTGCGGGTCATAAAGATACACGGGATAAATATCCTGATCCAAATTGATATATACATAATTGATATAGCATGAGTACAGAACAACCGAACACAGTGCCAACAGGAAAAATTTGCTGGACAACATCATTTTGAAATCTTTTTTCAGTAAATAAGAAAATCCTCTCCACATTAAGCCAGCCCCCTCCCTGTGTATTGGATGAACATGTCTTCTAAAGTAGGCTCCTGTGAATGGATACTAACAATTTCATCATATGGAAAAGCAATGCCATGTTTTAGTTCCTGCGTCACAATTATTTTTTGCTCCCGTTTTTCTTGATACAAATAATCAATTATAACCTGTTGGCTGCTGTTCTGCTCCTTTAGTTTTTTCGGCGTATCAAGTGCAACAATCGCACCATTTGAAATAAAAGCAACCCGATCACAAAGCAAATCAGCATCTACCATGTTGTGTGTTGTTAAAAAAACGGTAGTTCCTTTCTTTCGTTCTTCCTCAATAATATTGCGAAATAGAACAGCTCCAGATGGGTCAAGTCCGCTGGTAGGTTCGTCCAGAAAAAGAAGTTGTGGATTACTGATTAACGCTCTTGCCATACTGACACGCTGACGCATTCCTTTTGAGTAAGAGGATACAGGTTTTTTAAGAAAATCCCGCTTAAATTCCAGTTCATCCAATAATTCCTCAGCATCTCTGAGCTGTTCTTTCGGATAGAATGAAGAAAAATATTTTAGATTATCTATCGCACTTAGATTGGAGTACAGATAGGGAAACTCGAACAGGACGCCGATTTTTTGAAAGAACTCTTTTGTATGAACTGTTTGGATTTCCTGTCCGAACAATGAAACATAACCGCCATGTCCTTTCAAAATCCCGGTTAGAATTTTTTGAGTCGTTGATTTCCCAGAACCATTTGGCCCCAGAAAGCCAAAAATTTCCCCATCACTCACAGAAAAGTTCAAACTATGTAAGGCTTGTTTGTCTTTTCCATAAGAAAAGGTCAGGTCTTTTACCTCTATCATTCTTCATCTCCCCACTTTCCATGTTGCTCCTGTTTCTTGTCCTGTTGGCGTTTACTCCACCATTTCATGAACTTAATCTTGAATGGGATAGAAATCACCAAAGCAATTACAAACACCAACCACCAGTACCATTCCAATCCTAAAAACATAATCGTTACCTCCTTAATTTACAAACTTTTATTCTTTTAAGCTAACTTATAAAAATGCTTTGAAATTGAAGTGAGATTGCTGTGAAGTTGGTGTGAAATTAAAAAAACAGCCCTGCCTATTTGGAAAGCAGAGCTGCGTATGAAAATATCGCTATTTAACTGTCGGGATAGAGAAATAGAATAAGACACCATCAGGAACGTTTTTTACACCATAATTTAAGTTCTGCATAGACAAAATCTGTGCTACGATTGCAAGTCCAAGCCCAGAACCGTTATATTTGGAATTATGATCCCGATAAAACTTTGTCCAAATTTTCGATAGTGTTTCTTCAGGAATAGCAAAACATTGATTGTAAATGGAAAAATCTAATATCCCCTTTTCTTCTTTTAGGGAAAGTCTTAAAATACCGCCGGGCTGTACATTCTTTTTTGCATTGACAAGCAAATTATCCAAAACCTGTTCCATGCGAAACTTGTCTGTATAAACAAAAACTTTATGTTCCGGCAATTCATACTGCAGTTCAAAGTTTGTATCAGGAGCATCTACCAAAAGGCGTCCGGCAATCGTCTCCAAAAATTCTACAAAGTCAAACCGCTCAGGCATAAGTTGGGAAGATCCTGTTTCCAATGCTGATAAGTCAAGTAATGTAGTAATCAGGTTTCCCATTCTTTCTGTTTCGCCCATAATGATCTCAACATATTTTTGCTTTTTTGCTTCGTCTGTTTCATCCTGCAAACCTTCCGCATAGGCCCGGATAACACCTAAAGGAGTTTTCATTTCATGGGATATATGATCTACCAGCTCTTTTCGTTCTTCCAGCAATAACCGTTTCTGCTCTACATCCCTTTCAAGCTGGTTATTTACCGTCTCCAATTTTGTCAGTGCTTGCTGTAAATTTTCCGCCATTCGGTTTAGATTTACGGACAACTCCCCAAATTCATCGTTTGTAGAAATATCACAGGGAGAAGAAAAATCCAACTGCGCCATTCTTCGTGCCGACTTTCCGAGTTTATCAATCGGTTTTGAAATGAATTTTCCCATTAGAAAATCCACAATCAATACCAGTAATGTGACAAACAGCAGCCATATCAAAAACGAGGCATCTTTCTGGACAGGAAGATGTGTTGAAACCACATAAGAAACAATAAGGATCATGCCTGCAAGCTTCGAAACCATAATAATTTTCTTCCGGACAGTACGAAGTGAAAGACTATCATTTAATTTCATGGCATTACCTCAAATTTATAGCCGGAACGAATAAGTGTAACAATGTGTTTCCCTTCATCCCCCAATTTCTGCCGCAGCGTTTTGATATGGGTATCTACCGTTCGGGTTGTCCCTTCAAAGTCATAACCCCAAATTCGATTTAGTAATTGTTCACGGCTAAAAATTTGGCTGGGATTGCTCATAAAAAAGTGTAATAATTCGTATTCCTTATGAGTAAGCGTAATTTCCTGTCCCTCCAAAAATACTTTGCGTGAGGCTGGAATAATTGTAACTTTTCCGGCATTTAATGTGTCCACAGAACCAGAAGAAGTCCTGCGCAAAAGAGCATTTACTTTTGCAAGCAGTACTTTTGGACTGAAAGGCTTCGTCATATAATCATCAGTGCCATACTCATAACCTTTCAATTTATCGTCCTCACTGCTCTTGGCTGTCAACATAATAATTGGCAAATTGCTCATTTCTCTTGCAAATTTGCAGACAGAAAATCCATCCAAATGGGGCATCATAACATCCAGTATCATCAAGTCCATTGGATTATTTTTCAAAATTGTCAGAGCGTCCACCCCATCATCAGCAGTATAGCAGGTATGACCCCCATGCTGCATATATTCGGTAATTATATTCTGCATGTTTTTTTCATCTTCTACGATTAGAATATTTGCCACCAAATCACTTCCTTCCATTTTTGAGCTTATAACGTTTATCTCCAGGCTTCACCGCATCCTTGGGAAGAAGCCATACCCCGGCCATTTTTATAGCTCCGGGAATGCGTCCAGCAGAGCAGTAATAATTTATCATTCGGGACGAAATGCCCCATTTTTCACTTGCTTCTTTGAGCGTCATGTAGTCCATGTTCGCACCTCCGATAACCTTTACCATTATATTTCATTTGCTCGAAGAATACAATCTTTTTCGTAATCGGCATAATATTTCTTATTAATCAGAACAATAAGGTTATTCCATGATTAAAAACAGAACGATACAATATTATTGAGGTGAACAATTATGCCGATTGACGATTTAACCGCATTGGGGAATACACTCCGAGCAGCACGCAAAGCAAAAAGTCTTACTCAGGAACAGCTGGGGGACAAAACTCATATCTCTACCAAACAGATTGCTAACATAGAAAAGGGAAGAATGAATCCTTCTTATCTGATTTTGAAAGCACTTGCAAAGGAACTTCATCTTTCTCTGGACTCCCTTATCAGCCCGGAGTTAACGCCGGATGAAGCCGGACAGAATGAGATGAAACTGATTTATTCGAACTGTCCACCTGAGATGCGAGAGGTCTTATTACACCATACCCGTGAATTTGCAGATGAATTAGATGGACTTTCCAAGAAACTTGAAACAAAGTAGACCAGTGGGTGAAATTTAAGGATTTCCCTGCTGGTTCTTTTTATATGACGAAGAAAGAGGCAAGCAATGCCTCTGGATAGCCATTCGACTCCCAACGCTGCTTGTTGAGGGGTTCCCCCAAGCCCCCATGAACGCAGAATTTCATTCTGCGGCTGCGCGTCCGTTGGACGCTTTGAACCATGCCCGACTTACCGCTGGGCATGGTTCTTTTCCTTTTCTGCATCGTGTTCCGCCTCCATATTCAACAACCGATCCACATTGGCTTTTGCCGTTAGCAGCTCCCGCATTTCTTCACGGGAGCGCCGATATTCGGCATAGGCTTTTTTCTTTTCCTCCAAGACCTTTGCATACTCAATCTGCAAGCTCTTGACGGTGGGCAGCTTCTTAACCCCCATATCGTCAAAGGCGTTCTTGGCTGCCTTATGAAGCAGAATGTCCGCCTCAT
>JAUNPP010000153.1:4890-6958 GCA_030536685.1 Lachnospiraceae bacterium | reverse complement strand
CCGGCGTTCTCTATGGTCCCTTTCACAGGATAGTACTGTAATTCCGCCGCCGCAGTTTTGCAGCAGATAGTTTGGTTGATACTTTATATGTCTAATGGACACCGTGGAGCTATGTCATTGCTTTAATTATTATATCAGAGTTTTCCTTTTGACGAGAGATAGAAAAGCATACGTTTACCGTGAACGTATGCAATGTAGTTGTTGACAATATAGAGGATTATTTTATATACTGTATGTATGAGAAATTTCGGCATTTAAACAAAAAGGTTGCATAAATGTTTATAATTTTCATTTTTCCGCCGCACCTTGTAAATAAAGGCTTTTTAGAGGATATTTTAAATTTTATCGTCTGAAAAATTGTATTTTAAGTTTTGCCCCGCAAAATGCTAAAGTAGCCCAGGTTTTATAAGGGGTGTGGAGGAAAGGATTTAGAAATGTGTTTTCCCGTAAGGGAATTGAAACAATATTCTAAATGCATATAGAAAAGCTCTCGAAGATTTAGAAATGTGTTTTCCCGTAAGGGAATTGAAACGAGTCATACGCAATGCCTACTGCTTTTGATATTTCTATTTAGAAATGTGTTTTCCCGTAAGGGAATTGAAACACCTGCTTGAGAAATTTCTCCTGAGCAATCTGATTCTCATTTAGAAATGTGTTTTCCCGTAAGGGAATTGAAACATTATTGGAATAATTATTGCTATTATCCCATACATAAGTACGGATAATTTAGAAATGTGTTTTCCCGTAAGGGAATTGAAACAAATATACTGGTTTTTGAAACTGTTTCATTCTGCGAACGTTTAGAAATGTGTTTTCCTATAAAGGAATAGGTATTCCATATACTTTAATATTGACTGTACATATCAGCAAAAGACTTTATAATTTCGTATTAAATCAGGAAGGTTGGGTGATGGTGATTAGGAGAAAGAATAATTTTTGTAAACATGTATTTATCCTTGTGACCAGTCTGAGTCTTTTTCTCCTGTTTGGTTTGTTTTGTACAGCTGAGGGAGGCGGTAAGGCGGCGGGAGAAGATGATTTTGATAAGTGTGTAAGGGATTATCTTGGTGACGTTATTGGTTCTGATATGGAGGAGATAGATTCCCGGGTATACGCAGGTACAAAAGTTGTAACGTCAAAGAAGGAACAATCTGAGACAAATGATTGTATGGAGGTTTGGGGTTCTGCCTGGGTATCACGGAAAGAAGCGCTGGAAGCGGGTGAAACAGGGGAAACTGAGCAGCTTAAAGACTGTATTTCTGTGGTTGATATACAATTTACCAAAGCTGTGAAATGGGATAAAAATGATAGTATTTTCTGGCAGATTGATGAAAATCTTCGCACCTATGGGACTCCGGAAGGCGTTCTTTATTGTAAAGAAAACGAGGGAGATGACTGGGTGAAGGTTAGAGATGTCACAGGAAATATGGAGATTGGCGGATGCACATTTTATGGCGACGGTATTAAAAATGGAGATCAAAAGCAATATTACCGTTTGATTGCGGATGTTCGTTCCAGGGCGGAAGTGAAAGACCTGGAAAATGCTCCTTTGATGTATATGGTGAGATACCAGGATTATGTTGAACGAAATTATGGAATACTTATAGCCGTTGCTGTTGTATCGGTTATGGTTCTGCTTTATACTGTGAATCGTATTCGGAAACGGAAATAAGCGGAAGTAAATTGCAGTCCCGGACGTTTTGTTGCCCGGGGCTGTTTCTTTTGTGTATTTTTTTGAGTACATGAAGAAAATGCCTGGTAAATTAACATGAGTTCCGGCAAAATAAACACAATTAGAAGAAAATATAAGGTATATTTGGTAAAAATACTGTAAAACGAATTAGATGTATAAAAAAATGTATAATTCGTTCGTAAAAACAAAGAAATGTTTGAAATGTTGGAAAAATTAACGGGGAAAAATGGGAAAAATAAGTCTGTGTGAAAAAAAAGACAAACAAAATAGATGTAAAAAACGCGAAATGCTTTTTAAATTTGGTCATATTGCCTTTTTTGAGCTAAATATAAGTGTGATATAGACATATAAAGCTAAAAATAAATAAGAAAAATA
>JAUNPP010000153.1:0-4880 GCA_030536685.1 Lachnospiraceae bacterium | reverse complement strand
ATTCCGCTTGTTTTTTGAGGGAAGTGTGGTAGAATAAAAATAGTTCAGGCTATTAATATAGTAAAGATTATTAGGGAGGTAAAGTTATGAACTTAATGTGGTTGGCAGTGGCCGCAGGTGTTCTGGCGCTTCTGTTCGCTTTTGTATTGACCGGAAAAGTTACAAAAGTAGCGGAAGGTACAGAAAGAATGAAAGAAATTGCAGGAGCGATTGCAGAAGGCGCAAGAGCATTCCTGTTTGCGGAATACAAGATTCTGGTTATTTTCGCAGTGGTACTTTTTGTTTTAATTTGTTTCTTAAGAGGATTTGAGACAGCAATCTGTTTCCTGTGCGGCGCAGGTCTTTCTACAATTGCAGGTTACTGCGGTATGACCGTAGCTACCAAGGCAAATGTCAGAACAGCGAATGCAGCAAAGGAACACGGCATGAACAGCGCGTTAACAGTAGCATTTTCCGGCGGCGCTGTTATGGGTATGTGTGTTGCAGGTCTTGGTCTTTTAGGTGTAAGTGTAATTTATGCTATTACAGGCAATGATAATATTCTGTTTGGTTTCAGTTTAGGCGCTTCTTCTATCGCGTTATTCGCACGTGTGGGCGGCGGTATTTATACAAAAGCTGCTGACGTAGGTGCTGACCTGGTAGGTAAGGTAGAAGCAGGTATTCCTGAAGATGACCCGAGAAACCCCGCTGTTATTGCTGATAACGTAGGCGATAACGTAGGTGACGTTGCAGGTATGGGCGCTGACCTGTTTGAATCTTACGTAGGTTCCCTGATCTCTGCAATCACTCTGGGTATTGTAGCTGTTAATAAAGGAAGTATTACCGAAGTGATGGAAAATGGCGCAGCAGTTTTCCCTGCTATGCTGTCCGCTTTGGGTATTGTTGCTTCTATTCTCGGAACTTTCCTGGTAAAAGGAAAAGAAGGTACAAATCCTCAGAAGGCATTAAACAGAGGTACCTATGCAGCTTCCGCAATTGTTGTTGTCGGTGCGTTTGTATTAAGTAATATGTTCTTTGGCGGATTTAACCCCGCTCTGGCAATTATTGCAGGTCTGCTGGTTGGTCTGATCATCGGTACAATTACAGAGATTTACACATCAGGCGATTACGGCTCAGTTAAGAAGATTGCAGAACAGTCTGAAACAGGCCCCGCAACAACCGTTATTTCCGGTCTTGCAGTAGGTATGCAGTCTACCGCTATTCCGATCGTTCTGATCTGTATTGGTATTTTCGTAGCATTCCAGTGCTGCGGACTTTACGGTATTGCTCTGGCAGCAGTAGGTATGCTTTCTACAACCGGTATCACAGTTGCAGTTGATGCTTACGGCCCTATCGCAGATAATGCAGGCGGTATCGCAGAAATGTCCGGTATGGAAGAATCTGTTCGTGATATCACAGACTCTCTTGATGCAGTTGGTAATACAACAGCAGCAATCGGTAAAGGCTTTGCAATTGGTTCTGCAGCACTGACAGCTATGGCGCTGTTTATGTCTTATGCAGAAACTGTTAAACTCGAAACAATCAATATTTTATCCTATACAACAATCATCGGTCTGCTGGTAGGCGGTATGCTGCCTTTCCTGTTCTCCGCATTTACAATGGAGTCCGTATCCAAGGCTGCTTACAAGATGATTGAAGAAGTAAGACGTCAGTTCCGTACCATCCCCGGTATTCTGGAAGGCAAGGCAAAACCGGATTACACCTCCTGTGTAGCGATTTCCACAACCGCTGCTCTGAGAGAGATGCTGATTCCTGGTGTTATGGCTGTTGTAGCTCCTATTCTGGTAGGTTTCCTTCTGGGTACAGAAGCAGTAGGCGGTATGCTTGCAGGCTCTCTGGTAACCGGTGTTCTGATGGCAATCTTTATGTCCAATGCAGGTGGTGCATGGGATAACGCAAAGAAATACATCGAAAACGGCAACCACGGCGGCAAGGGCAGCGATGCTCATAAGGCAGCAGTTGTTGGCGATACAGTAGGCGATCCCTTCAAGGATACATCAGGACCTTCTATCAACATCCTGATCAAGCTGATGACAATCGTTGCACTGGTATTCTACGGATGCTTCAGCGGAATTCTGCTGAATATTCTGTAAAACGCAGTATGCAGTTATTGGCAGTTATCTGAATTTGTACAACCTTGTGAATGCAGACGGAACTGCTGTATAATATGAAAAACAGATAAAAAGGCATGGCTTCAGAGAGCGCTCCAATAAAACAGTATATTAGTTTTCAGGAAACGGCATGATTTTGATCATGCCGTTTTTCCGTTTTGAATGTCATAGAGTAAATTGGCGGGAAGTATGACGATATAGTTGTAGCTGATGTCCGCCTCCTGTATTCTGTGACAGGAGGATTTATCCGGTGCGTGAATATATACGGCATTGACCATATCGTTCAAAACGGAGGGAGTCAGCTTTTCCAGATACTTGCTGTCAAGGTGTAGCTGCATATCCTTTATTCATCATGCCAGGAGCTTTTTCAACAAAGTTCATACCGTTTCCCGGTGCAGAATAGGGAGGATTTAGAACAAACGTATCCGCTGGGAAATCTTCGTTAGTGTTCCCAGTTCCCAAATCCGTATTTACCGTCAAAGTCCCTCAAAGAGTCTTTGTTCAAAATATTCGAACTGCCGTCTCCCATTAAAAAGTTCTCTGTTCAATTCTAAAGTGAGCAGTAAAAACTGACAATCTTTTTTCATTGTTTTCCAATAAGCAATCTGTTCCAATTGTTTTCACGAGATATGTGATGCATTATTTTATTTTCTACGTTAATAGTTTTGCTCGCCATCGTCATTCATTCTGTCTTCTGATTCTGGCAATTTACCTGCATGTGTTGCCAACTTCTTTTCTTGTGATTTCACTCGGCGCTCCAGCTTCTTAATATCCTCAGAGGGAGGCAGTTCTTCCGGTTTGATGCCTCGCTGGCCAAGCATCTCACGGACAGACAAGTTATTCTGCACGTGTTCGCCGGTAATAGCTCGCTCTCCTTGTAAATCTTTTTCTTCCACGTTGTAGTTGGTCATTTCTGTTGCCAGATTTTTTGCTGCAATCGTTAATGTTGGCAGGAAATCAGCGAGGGGGCGGTTGCCTTTCACTCCCAAGCGAGACTTCATTTCCTGTGTGGTATGTCCACCGAATAGAGCCTGATCTCCTTTAGAGCGAATACGGCCAAACCCGGCGTCATCGACACCACGTTCATAGATATTCTGCGAAAGGCGTTTTTCAGATTCACGCAATCTGCCACGGGCTTCTGTGCGCTCAATAAGTGCAATACGCTCCTCAATCAGTTCCTGTTTTCTGGTCTGCACAGCGAAATAACTTTGTGCAAATGCAATCTCTTCCTTTTTAGGGTCGCCATTTTGTGCAATCAAATAGCAAGCATAACGGGTTAGCATATAATCTTTGATCGGTCTACGAGCGCCTTTGCCCGTCTTGATCATTTTCGTGACCTCACGAAAATGATCTGACACCTCTATTCCGCTGGTTTCACAGGACTCCATCGCACGGACAATTGTTTTGTCAAAGTTCTCCCAACGCTCATATCCAAGCAGTAGCATCAGTTCACGTGCATACCAGAACTCAACACGAGCGGTTTCATCGCTATGAATAACGAGATCAAACTGTTTTTTAATTTGACCAATTCTTTTTTTGTCCATTATTTTTCCTCCATATTATCAGGTAAAAATTCCAGAATATCATCTACACCGCAGTTAAGAGCTTTGCAGATTTTTTCTATACTGTCCAATGAAACGTAGTGGTTTCTTTTCAGTCTGGTAATAATATTTGCACTAAATCCACCTTTTTCCATCAGCTCGGCGTTAGTCATTCCATTATCAATCATAAGGTGGAATAATTTCTTATAGCTTACTGCCATTATTTAACCCTCCTTCACACGCTAAATATAAGCATATCACGTAAAAGTGAATAATTCAACATATTTGAAAGAAAACACTGGTGATTTTGTTCTTGTCGAACTTTTTTTGCTGAGCCTTTTTTGCTGCCCCGCATATACTGAAAATGAGAGACTTTGATGGTGATGCTATGTTCAGTTCATACAGGCGGTTGTCCGAACTGTCTCCGGGGCAGAAATTTATAATAGAAGGATTTGAGCTCAAGGAAGGATTGGGATTAAAGGAAGGATTGGGGGAAAAGGAAGTACAGCGTTCGCTGTTGCTGCGCCTGGAACAGCTTGGTTTTCGGGAGGGAAATCAGGGAATCTGTTTATATCAGAATCTTGGAAAAGGCTCGCTGGCTTTTCGGATAAACAGCAGCGTAATCGCACTGCGGAAGGAGGATGCCAGGCTGGTGCGGGTTATTTGTCCAGGGGAAGAAAAAACGGTTTGTGTAATGCTTGCCGGGAATCCCAATGTTGGGAAAAGCACAGTATTTAACAGGCTGACAGGAATGCGCCAACATACAGGAAACTGGCCGGGAAAGACCGTTGAGCTGGCAGAGGGCAGCTATCAATATGAAAACAAAAAATATCGGATTATCGATCTGCCGGGAACATATTCCTTTCAAAGCAGGTCAGAGGAAGAAACGGTAACGGTGACAGCGCTGCAGTCGCAGTTTGCAGATGTGGTGGTAGCTGTTTGTGATGCTTCCTGTCTTGAAAGAAGCCTTCAGTTTGCTTTGGAGGTAAAAACGATATGCGAGCCTCTCCCGGTGGTCTTGTGTGTAAATCTATGTGATGAAGCTTTGCGTAAGGGCATAGAGATTGATTTTGAGCAGCTGGAGATCTTAGCGGGAAGTAAGGTGATCCAAAGCTGTGCTGCCAAAGGAAAAGGGATGGAAGAACTGAAAAAAGCTGTGCGGCAGGCAGCGGAGGAAAGAGCAGCAAAACAGGGAGTGGAGGAAAGAGTTGCAGCACAGGGAGTGAAG
>JAUNPP010000152.1 GCA_030536685.1 Lachnospiraceae bacterium | reverse complement strand
TTATATGTAATTCTCATTGAACGAAATTCCCGCCTATGCTATACTTGATGCGTCATATCCCGTATCGGGGCAGGAAGTGTCTGACGCGGATGCAGACAGCAGCGATACGTCAGCGATACAGCTGCAATACGTTAGAGTATGCAGCTGTTTGGCTGCAGGGCTGAACTGTCCTGACAAATTAGATTTGGAGGAAATTTTATGCTTTTAAAGTTACAGAATGGTACTGATGTCAGAGGAATTGCAGCGGCCGGCGTACCCGGGGAAGAGGTTAATTTTGTTCCTTCTCAGGCAAACCGCATCAGCCAGGCATTTGTTATCTGGCTTTCAAAAAAAACAAAAATCCCGGCTGGGGAACTGAAGATTGGAGTGGGACATGATTCCCGTATTACCGCAGAAAGCCTGAAAGATGCGATTTTGAAGGGTCTGGTTGCACAGGGAGCGAGCGCAGTGGACTGTCATCTGGCTTCTACTCCATCCATGTTTATGTCAACTGTTTATGATGAATTTAAATACAATGGTTCTATTATGATCACTGCAAGCCACCTGCCGTTCCATCGCAACGGTATGAAATTTTTTGATGCAGAGGGCGGTCTGGAGCACGATGATATCACAGATATCCTGAATATTGCGGAAGGTCTTTCCGAAGCGGATGGCTGCAGCTGTAAAATTACGGAAGCAGATCTGATTTCAAGCTACAGCGCTCATTTATGCGATAAAATCCGTGCAGGCGTTAATTCTGCTGAATGCTATGAAAAACCCTTAACGGGACTGAAGATCGTTGTAGATGCCGGTAACGGCGCAGGCGGCTTTTTTGTAGAAAAAGTATTAAAGCCTCTGGGAGCAGATACGACAGGAAGCCAGTTTTTAGAGCCTGATGGCATGTTCCCCAACCATATCCCGAACCCTGAGAATAAACAGGCCATGGCAGCAATCAAACAGGCTGTTCTGGAAAATCATGCGGATCTGGGAATCATATTTGATACCGATGTGGACCGTATGTCAGCAGTACTCCCTGACGGCTCTGAAATCAACAGAGATGCGATCATTGCCATGATGGCGGCAATTCTGGCAGATGAATATCCGGGCAGCACAGTCGTAACAGACTCCGTTACCTCCGATCGTCTGCAGGATTTCCTTGAAAATCATCTGGGAATGAAGCAGCATCGTTTTAAACGTGGATATAAGAATGTAATCAATGAATGCAAACGCCTGAATGAATCCGGCATTGTTTCCCCTCTTGCAATTGAAACCTCCGGCCACGGCGCGCTGAAAGAAAACTATTATCTGGATGACGGCGCTTATATGGCTGTAAAACTGCTTATTTCCGCAGCTAAAGCCAATAAAGAGGGTAAGAAGGTAGGAAGTTATGTAGCGGCCTTAAAACCCGGATTTGAAGAAGCTGAATACCGTATGAAAATTTCCGGAGAAGACTTCGGAGCATATGGAAAAGAGTTATTAAAAGAGTTCAAAGCACGCGCGCTGGCACAGGGACTGAACGTAGCCCCCGTATCCTACGAAGGCATCAGAATCAGCTTTGACTCCGACGAGATCAAAGGCTGGCTGCTGCTCCGCATGTCTTTGCACGAACCGCTTCTCCCCCTCAACATCGAAGGCGTAAGACCTGGAGACGTCGAAAAAATGAAAGCTCTCGTTGCAGATTTAATGAAAGGCTTCGAAAGAGCAGACACCTCTATCTTAAAATAAACCGTTGATTAATACAGGTTTTAATCTCCTTCTATGATTTCTCTTTTCATAGACAGGGGCAAAACTTAGACAGGGGCACAAAACAGCAAAGGAGCCATGATACAGGTCCGTAAGAGGCGTATCGGGGGTTTTAAGCACCCCTTAGCCTCCAAGGACTTTGTATCATGGCTCCTTTGCGTCCCCTGGACACTCATCCGAAAAGAAAAATTATCTATTATTCCACTGTTACGGATTTGGCCAGATTTCTGGGCTTATCTACGTCCAGTCCCTTGCTGAGCGAAGTGTAATAAGCAAGCAGCTGCAGAATTACCACAGTAGGAAGACCGGTGAAAAGGTCATTTTCAATCGGCACGGTCAGATGCATATCACAGACACCAGCAGGAATTTCCGCATTTTCCTTGGTGATCAGAAGGACATAAGCACCTCTGGCTTTAACCTCACGGATATTGGAAATTGTTTTATTGTAAACGGAATCCTGAGTTGCGAAAGCTACTACCGGAATGTTTTTCTCAATTAAAGCAATCGTACCGTGTTTTAATTCTCCTGCTGCATAAGCTTCTGCATGCACATAGGAAATTTCCTTCAGTTTCAGCGCTCCTTCCATTGAAAATGCATAATCCAGTCCACGTCCGATATAATAAGCGTGTTCTGCATTTTCCAGACATTTTGCTGCTTCACGGATCTGATCCTTCTGTTCGAGGATACCGGAAATTGCATCGATGCACTGATACAGGTTGTTAATAAAGTCTTTTGCCTGTGCGTGATCAAAAATACCGCGCACCATGGCAATTTTGCATGCCAGAAGATAGAAGGCGGAAAGCTGTACGGAGTAAGCCTTTGTACTTGCCACGGCAATTTCAGGGCCGGCATGCGTATATAAAACATAATCGCTTTCACGGGCAATAGAAGAGCCCTTTACATTCACAATTGCCAGCGTTTTGGAACCGCAGGAGCGTGCAAGCCGCAGAGCAGCCAGGGTATCAATTGTTTCACCGGACTGAGATACTACGATGGTCAGGGTATTTTCATTGATCAATGGCGTGCTGTAACGGAATTCAGAAGCAATCTGAACTGTAACCGGAATTTTTACGATCGGCTCGATTACAGCCTTTCCGACCATACCGGCATACATTGCAGTACCGCAGGCAACCACATTGATATTGGTAAAGGAAGCAAATACGCTGTCATCCATTCCCTCGTCTTCAAATGAAGGAACTCCGTTTTTAAGACGGGGCGCAATGGTTTTTCGGATTGCTTCCGGCTGTTCATGGATCTCTTTCATCATGTAATGAGGGAATCCCATTTTCTGAGCTGATTCCACATCCCAGTTTACTTCCAGAATCTCAGGCTCTGTTTTAATTCCTTCTTCATTCAATAAATCGATATGGTCGGGATAAAGGATCATCAGCTGATGTTCAGGCACTACAAAATACTTCCGGCTGTATTTGATAACAGCAGTGATATCGGAGGCTACAAGGCTTCCATGTTCGGTAGAGGAGGCTACCAGAGGGCTTACGCTGCGGATGCAGTAAATTCGGTCTGTAAGGCCTTCAAACAGGATACAGAAAGCAAAGCTGCCTTCCAGGAGTGCGACTGTCTTTTTGATAGCTTCTTTGGGATTTGTACCGTCATAAAAACGATTTAAAAGAGCAGCAGCTACCTCGCTGTCTGTTTCGCTTACCAGCTGATCCTGCAGCTGATATTCCTCGATCAGTTCATGATAATTTTCAATGATGCCATTATGGATCAAAGTAACCTTACCTGCTCTGTGAGGATGGGTATTGAGACGGGTTACGCCGCCGTGGGTAGCCCATCTGGTATGACCGATACCACAGTGGCCGTCTGCATCAGACTGCTCGCAGGCAGCCTTCAGGTTTGCTGTCTGCCCGGTCTGCTTTTCTACATAAATGCTGCCGTCTTCTCTGGCAATCGCAATTCCTGCGCTGTCATAACCGCGATATTCCAGCTGGGCAAGACCCTCCAGTAAGATATTTTTCACTTTATCAGGACCGGTATAACCAATAATTCCGCACATAATTTCATTCTCCTTTACATACATTCCATAAATTTTGCGCACGAAAATAAAGATGGCAGGAGCTGTTCTGAAAAACACAGAAAATCCCCGTCAATCTGTAATTCCGTCAATCAAATATGCTGTAAGATGCTAAAATCCAACAGATATTAAAATATGCTGTTAAGATATTAAAATCCGACAGTTTTCAAAACATGCTGTAAATACTATATGGGTATAAATAAGACACAGAGCATAAAACCTCTCTGTACAGTATATGATAGGATAAGAAACTGCTTAATAATTGCTTATGCGAATCGGTTATAAATCACCAATATATCCGGTTGTATTGCGTCTGTTTTGCAGTTACCCGCATATTTAACAATACATCACGCATCCGGCATACGGAAAGGCATCCGCCGAATTTTCGATAACCTTTCTCCTCGTCACCCTTTATGAAAAGGTACTGGCGCTAATGCGGAATTAAATACAGCATCAAAAATGTAATTCCGCTCTTGAGAGTGAATATTATCACGATTTATTTTTGAAGTCAAGTTTATTATCTCTGTTTTTATAAAAATACATGAGCAGTTACGCCCGCATATGAAAAAAAGTACCGGGAATATGCATTGAATCCACTGAAAAGGCATGTTATAATTGCATGGAAAATAAAGAAAAAGGAGCCTTCCATTTATGGAAAAAACAGGAAGAAATGATCCCTGCTGGTGCGGCAGCGGAAAAAAATACAAAAAATGTCACAATGATTTTGATGAAAAGATTCATGCATTTCAACTGAAAGGAGCGATTGTTCCTCCTCGAAAGATTATTAAAAATCCAGTACAGATTGAAGGAATCCGGGAAAGCGGGAAAATCAATATTGCAGTTCTTGATTATGTTGCGGAGCATATCAAGGAAGGTATCACAACGGAAGAAATCGACCGATGGGTGTACGAACAGACCACCCGGTATCATGCAATCCCTGCCCCTCTGAATTATCAGGGCTTTCCCAAAAGCGTATGTACCTCTGTCAATGATCAGGTCTGTCATGGAATCCCTTCTGCAGATGTGGTTTTAAAGGAGGGTGATATCATCAATGTGGATGTTTCTACCATTTTAAACGGCTATTTCTCCGATTCTTCCAGAATGTTCTGTATCGGACAGGTTTCAGAGGAAAAAAAGAGACTTGTGCAGAAAACAAAGGAGAGTATCAGCGTTGGGTTAAAGCAGGTAAAGCCCTGGGGCTTTCTGGGCGATATGGGACAGGCAATCCATGATTTTGCCACAGAAAACGGTTATACCGTAGTGCGTCAGATCGGCGGTCATGGAATCGGACTGGAATTTCATGAAGAACCCTGGGTAAGCTATGTATCCGAACGGGGAACAGAGATGCTGATGGTACCTGGTATGGTTTTTACCATTGAGCCCATGATCAATATGGGAAGCGATGAGGTATTTGTAGATGATGCGGATGGATGGACTGTTTATACAGAGGATGAACAGCCGTCTGCCCAGTGGGAGATACAGGTACTGGTAACGGATAACGGATATGAAATACTGGCGTATTAACGCGCTGACCGCCTTAGCCGCCTTAGATTTGAAGTTTCACAAAAATAACAGAGCAGGTAAAATATAAATCTTCCCAAAAACATTTTCTGTTTCAGAGGAAGTGTATATTCTGCCTGCTCATATTTTATCTGCCTTTATTGGTTATTGGCAATTTTATCTGCCTGGTTGACTATCGACATTGTCTATCAGCAATTTTATTTGTCCTCATTGTTTATCGGCAGATTGTTTTCGGCAATACGGGACTATCTCTCGCAAAGCCAGTATGCCACACTGTACGGCGGCATTTCACTTCCGCCTCCAAAATCATGAGTATTTCCGGAAATCAGGTCAACGGCCTGTCCGCATTCTGCGTTGAAATGAGCGGTATACGGTGCATTTTCTGCATTGATGGCTACCAGAATCCGCTGACTGTCTGATCGGCGCTCAAAAATGATCTGCTTGTTTGTAAGCATTACATTGCGATAGCTGCCATAGCAGAGCGCTTCATTTTCCTTATGAGCTTTTGCAAGCTTTGCGATGAATTCGGTCAGTTCATTGCTTTGAGGAAGTTCGATTTCCGGGCGGAGAGGAGCGTCGCCGCCATTTTTCTCACCTTCAATTCCCCATTCGCTTCCGTAATAGATGCAGGGAACCCCGGGCATGCCAAATAAAAGACCGTAAAGGGGCTTCAGGTGATTCTTATCATTTAAGATGCTTGCGATTCGGTTCACATCATGATTGTCGGCAAAAGACAGAAGATGTGCATTTTTATACATGGTCCATTGTTCCGGTCCAAACTGGCGCGCAAGGCTGTGGCCGACCTCAAACATATTCATGCTGTTGAAGCTTGAGTACAGTCCTTTATAGCATTCATAATTGGTTACGGAATGGCACATTTCATCATTCATCCAGAGCTTGTAATCTCCGTGCAGCGTTTCACCCATTAAAACAAAATCATCCTTCAGAGAGGCTGTAAAGCTGCGTAACTGCTTCAAATAATCAGGAGTGAGACAGTAAGCGACATCGAGGCGCAGACCATCAATATCGAATTGTTCCACCCAGGAACGGATTGCATGGAACTGATGAGAAACGACGTCCGGGTGATTCAGGTTCAGCTTTACCAGTTCGTAATGACCTTCCCAGCCTTCATACCAGAAATCGTCATGATAGGGGCTGTTTCCGTCAAAACTGATATGGAACCAGTCTTTGTAAGGACTGTCCCATTTTTTCTCCTGTACGTCGCGAAATGCCCAGAATCCTCTGCCGACGTGATTGAAAACACCATCCAGCATAACTTTCATGCCTGCTTCATGAATAGCCTGACATACCTGGGCAAAATCTTCATTTGTTCCCAGTCTTTTATCCAGAGTCAGATAGTCGCGGGTGTCATAGCCGTGGCGATCGCTTTCAAATACAGGGTTAAAAAGAATACAGTTTGCTCCGGTGGCTTTGATATGGTCAATCCAGTCGAGGATACGTAAAATCCGGTGGGATTCTGCACCGTCATTTTCAGCGTCATTTTCAGCCGGTGCACCGCACAGACCAAGGGGATAAATTTGATAAATTACAGATTGTTCGAACCACATATGATAGTTCCTCCCTTATTTATTTGAGTTATAATTTCATGCGATTAGTATAGCATAACCCTGCAAAAAGTGCAAAAGGATAGTGCTGATTGTGTAAAAAAAAAGCAACACTCAGGATCAGTATAC
>JAUNPP010000151.1 GCA_030536685.1 Lachnospiraceae bacterium | reverse complement strand
TATTTATATTTTTTCTGAATTATAATAATTTTTTTGCAGATTGTCAAGTAAAAATATATGAGGAACAAATATTCTGTTTTATGAAAATCTGCCGTTTCTCGTTCTCTGGAAAAAAAGTATCCGGGAAAATTCACCAATATAAGCCATATGAAATATAAATTTATCAGGTGTTTTTATATTATTTGAATGCTGCTGCGATTTCCTCTACAGTGGGCATTACACGGAGAGCACCTTTCTTTACAGTAATCATGGAAGCTGTCTGGTTTGCTGTTACCAGCATCTCCTTCATCTGTTCTTCGTTCAGATCCAGTCCGTGATCTAATACATAGTTGATCATGCATGCACAGAAGGTGTCGCCTGCGCCGGTGGTGTCTACTACGTTTTCTACTTTTACGCCGGGGACATAGACCTGTTTGCCGCCGCAGAATGCGTAGCTTCCGTCTTTTCCTGCTGTTGCACAGATTACTTTGGCGGAGGTCATGCCTTTCAGGATTTCAACGCCTTTTACGATATCTGATTCGCCGGTCATAAATTCAACTTCGTTGTCGGAAATCTTCAGTACATCACAAAGGCTCATACCTTTTGCGATCTGCTCCTTTGCAAGCTCTTCAGAAGACCACAGAGGAGGGCGAAGATTGGGGTCAAATGTAAAGACAGCGCCTGCTTCCTTTGCGATTGCGATTGCTTTGTAAGTGGCTTCTCTTACGCCTTCGTGCGTCATAGAAAGAGTGCCGCAATGGAAAATACGGGTGTCCTTCAGCAGTTCTTCATTCACATCATCTGCTGTCAGCATCATGTCAGCGCCGGGATTTCTGTAGAATGAGAAATCACGGTCACCGTCTTCTTTTGTATGTACGAGTGCAAGGGTAGTACGCACATCTTTATCATACAGAAGACCTGATACGTCGATTCCCAGCTTTTCTACTGTGTCGCCCAGCATATGGCCGAAAAAGTCATCACCGACTTTACCGATAAAGCCTGTCTTTTTGCCCAGGTTATTCAGCATTGCCAGAACGTTACAGGGGGCACCGCCTGGATTTGCCTCAAACATCAGATTTCCTTGTTCACTTACGCCATTCTGTGTAAAATCAATTAACAGTTCGCCAAGTGCAATTACATCCATTTTTTTCATTTCTTTTTACCTCTTCTTGTTACTTGGTGTGCTAAAAATATTTTTTGGTTCCCCAAAGGTTTCTTCTTTTGAGTTCCAGATACTCATTGTACGCCTTTTCCAGAATCTGTTTCTCATTCGAGAACTTTAACAGGTGATACGCTTCAATAAATTTATAATATCCGGAATCTACAAAATATTCTTCCTTCTGAGGTTTTGAATAATAGCTGTCTGCCATCATCAGATACCAGTGCACTTCTTTTTCCACCACATCATCCGGTGTGGTAAATGAATACTGACTTTTGCCAATATACTTGATAATTGATGCATCAGCATCCGTTTCTTCCTTTACTTCCCGCAGAGCCGTCGTTTTAAAATCTTCACCCGGCTCCACCGTGCCTTTAGGCAGGACCCATCCTTCATACTTGTTTTTGTAATTTTTATACAAAACAAGTATCTTTCCACGAAAAATAACCACACCGCCGCAGCTGATTGCATGACTCATGAAATTTCCTCCTTCAAAAGCGCGCCGGTCGATTAAACAGGACTCGAATCAGCGTTCCTGTCTTATCACGCAAACCTGCTTTTAGTATACATCTTTTTATACTAATCTGCAAGAAAAGCATGAAAATCTTTTAGCAATCTTTTATCTGAATCTCTGTTATTTTTATCTGAATCCCTGTTATTTTTCGAGATAAGCATCAAAAATCTTCTTTACGATTGGGCCTCCTGCCTCAGAGCCGGCACCGGCTTCTTCCAGCACGATACTTACAACCAGCTGGGGATTTTTTACAGGCGCATATGCCGTCAGCCACGCATTGGTTTCTTTTTCATTATCGGTCTGTGCGGAGCCTGTTTTGGCTGCCGCCTGATAATTTTCCGACTGCAGGATCTTAGCTGTACCATTATTTACAACCTCTGTCATCATCTCTTCCATGATCGAGGCCTGTTTTGCCGTCATGACGGAACCAAGACTTTCCGGCGCAAACGTCTCTACCTGTGTGCCGTCGGTGCTTTTTACCTCATCCAGAAGCATCGGATTCATCATAATCCCCTTATTAGCCACTGCAGAGACGATCATGGCATTCTGCAGCGGAGTAACAAGGGTATTGCCCTGTCCAAATGAAGTCTGCATCACCGACCACTGAGAAGAATCGCTGTTTAAATCAAATTTGCTGGCTGCAACCGGAAATTTCGTGGTCAGCTTCTGATTAAATTGCAGACGCTCTGCTGTCTGGCGATACAAATCCGCATCCAGAGACAGCCCCATATTAATAAATGCACCGTTGCACGATAATGCAAATGCGCGCTTTAAATCCACTTTTCCATGGGCATTGCCATGAGCGCACCGCACGGTTTTGCCATCAACCGTAATCGCTCCCTGACAATTATAAGTATAATCCTCCCAGTCATCGGGATTCTGTTCGATATAAGCCAGCGCCGTTACGATTTTAAAAATAGAGCCCGGAGAATACAGTCCCTGCGTTACCCGGTTGACCAGATTGGAATTGGAAGAATCCGATACCAGATCAGCATAATCCTCCTCCAGCGTATTGGGATCAAAATCAGGCTTTGAAACCATTGCCAGTATCTTTCCGGTCGACGGTTCCATAACCACACACGCTCCTTCATATCCCTCCATCGCATCATAAACGATTTTCTGAAGCTTTGTGTCAAGCGTTGTTACAACTGTATCCCCATCTGCTTTTCTGTCAGTCAGTTCCTTATAGAGCTTATTCCATGCAGATTCATGAGAATTGAGCAGATAGTAATTGGCAAAGGATTCAAGACCTGCTTCACCTACGCTGGTGTAACCAACCACATGAGAAAATACTGCTCCGTAAAGGTAGGAGCGTTCTTCATTGCCCTTATCATCCACCTTGGAGGCTGCCAGCACCTGTCCGTCCGCTGAAACAATATCTCCGCGTATACAGGTTTCGTTGAGCTTTTCAAGCCGTCCGTTGTACGGACTGTTGACCAGCTGCGGCGCTTCCTTCCATGTAAAATAGCACAAATATACAGCAAGACCTGCAAATAACAGGATAAAAAGATATACCATGCCAAGGATATAGCTGTTGCGATTTTTTTTCTGTTTCATCACGCCCTCCTTACCAGTCTTCCATCTTAATCTGCGCTTTCCTTGCTGCAGATTCTCTGGAAGCTTTTCTGGCTGCCAGCTCTGCCTTTTCTCTTCTCAATGCTTCATCTTCACGCAATTTGTTCATATAAAGACCTTCAAAAATACCGAAAATAAAGAAGGTGCTGATCAGGGAACTGCCGCCATAGCTGACAAAAGGAAGTGTCACACCGGTCAGAGGAACCAGCTTGACTACTCCGGCTGCGTTGATCAGGATCTGGAAACCGAACACACAGGCCAGACCAAATGCTGTAATCTTATAGAACATCAGCTTCATCCACGTGGAAATCCATAAAAACCGAATCAGGATTCCCAGCAGAATCAGCAAAATACAGCAGCCTGTGATAATTCCCAGTTCCTCGCACAGAGCAGCAAAAATAAAGTCTTTTTCCGCAACAGGTATAACACCCGGCGTGCCTCCTGTCAGCCCCATGCCGAACCAGCCGCCGGTTCCCATGCCAAACAAAGACTGCAGGATCTGCCAGCCGCCGCCGCGAATATCATCCCACGGATTGAGCCATATCTGTACGCGGACTCTGACATGAGAAAACAGATAATAGGCAATCACTGCCGCCAGGCCTCCGCAGCCAAATCCGGCCAGAACATAACGAAACTGTTCAGTCGCTACATAGAGCATGAAAACATAGGCGATAAAATAAATCAGCGCCGTTCCCAGGTCCTTTGACGCCACCAGTACCAGAACATGAGCAGCCGCTACCGCTGTCGTAATAACAATCTGTTTAAATTCCATGCTCCGGTGGAACATTCCCGCCACAAACAGAACCAATGTGATCTTTACGATTTCCGAGGGCTGGACCGAAAACAGACCTTTTATATTAAAGGAAAGATTGGCACCAAATTCAGTCCGTCCGCATAACAAGATTGCCGTCAGCGCCGCCAGTCCACCGATTCCGTAAAACCAGGTATAACGGTAAAGATATTTTTTGGCATTTTCCAGGATTTTCGGAACCAGCAGCGTAACAATCGCTGCTATGATCAGTAAAATCAGCTGTTTATATGCCTTATTCGGCTTCAGCCGGGCCTGTATCGTCAGCCCCAGCATTACAAGAAACAGGACGTTATTCAGCATATGCCTGTCTGCCCGCTTATAAATTGCCGGATATACCTTCTGATAAATAATAAATACCAGTAATGTAATCACATAAAAAATTAGAATTGCAATATCCTCATAATATGAAAAAAGAATCACGCTCATGAGAAACTGCAGTACATACATAAGAAAAGACTGTACGCCGACTACACTGTTTTTTCCGCGGTCGGTCTTTTTCGTAAAATAGTAGAAATCCAGCAGCGTATACAGCAGCACCAGCGCCACAATCACATATCTGGAAATTCTGACCATCAAATTCAACATGCCTTGATTCTCCTTTCCACTGCTTTAAAAGCTTATAATACCCCGCGCGTAAAATGTCCGCGTGTCATGCGGGAGGACTGCCATCCAGTCTCCCTTCCGTCCCACACATTGTCCAAATCAGAAAGAATACTTTCCGCCTCAGCCTCCGTTTCCACGGTAAAAGATACTCTCACTGCCGCAGGCTTCAGCTGCTTAAGAGAGTCGCGTTTATCCAGCAGATAACAGGGCAGAGAATTATAGATCACATTATAACAATATTTACAGTTACATACATCAGTGAATGCAATGCCCTTTCGATCCGTCAGAACAACCGATTCATTCGCATGGGTGCATTTTCCTGTGGTTTTGCGGACACATCCGGCGCTGACCATCATGGGAAGATAGCCATAGATCATGATTTCCGAATCTTCTAAGCCTCTGCTTCTCAGTTCCTTTTCATTCAGCTCCAGAGGCGCCGTCAGGCGCAGGATATTGAGTTTGTCTGCTCCGGGAAGATTGAAAATCTGTTTCTTTGCTTCCTCGTTCCAGCTGTATAAAGTATGATCTACCACTACCGGGAGACTGCACTTTCTGTCAATCAGCATTTGCAGGGCATCCAGTGAGCCTGCCACCAGACCATCCAGAGACGACTTTGTAAGCGTTTCATATCCGGTGCGAAACTCAAGGATTGCAGCCTCTCTCCAGATCCTTGCCAATACCAGAAAAAGCTGTTTGCCCTGTTCATGACATGTATCGGCAATTTTTTTCAGCTGTTCAAATTTTACACAGGCACTGTCGAGATAAATTGCAGAAATTTTACTGCTTTTCAGTACAGACGGCAGATACTTCAAATCCGAGATCTGCGCGACTGCCGGAATCCCTGCAAAATCATATGTTTTGCTCTCAGAACAGTTTTTGTCAGAATTTACAGAAAATGACGATTCGTGCACCGGAAGTGTTCGGTGTCTGGATTCCACCAAAGCCTGGCAAAGCCTTTCCAGTGCTTCGCGGCGCAGCTCATTCATAGCCTGAACCGGCATAAATGCATCCTCTGACAACTCGATCTGCAGCTGCTCCATCTCAAACGGTGTGTTTCCGGTCTTTGTAAACTGCTTTCGCACATCCTGTTCCAGAAGAGGACGCTTAACGGCTGCCTGAACCGGCTCTTTTCCCACAGCTTCGACACGAATCTGCCCATGTTCAAGAGACATGTTAGCATATTCCCCTCTGCGGATTGTTACAGTTCCGCTAATTTTTTCTTTCAAATCCTTTTGGAGATATTGCTTTTCTGTTTCTTTTATTAACTGCGGATCCGGGGTTCTAAGCTTTGCCTTTTCTTTTAAAGCCATCATATCCCTTCCGTTATGCCCTGTGAGATAACGGTCTGTAAAGCCGCCTCTGTCAAAATACTGGGACAGGGCATACAGATCCTTCGGGTCTGTTTTCCAGCCTGTTTTGCCGTTTTCCAGATACCGGTCAAGATATTTACGGTAAATACTGACCACGCCGGCGGTATAAAGAGGACTCTTCATGCGGCCTTCTATTTTAAAAGACATCACACCGGCCTCTGCCATATCCGGCAGATATTTAAGTGTACACATATCCTTCAAGCTCAGCAGATACGATTCTGTCTGCTTATTCAAAATATTGCCAAAGCTGTCCTTTGCAGTATAAGGAAGCCTGCAGGGCTGCGCACACCGGCCCCTGTTCCCGCTTCTGCCGCCGATTACCCCGGAATACAGGCACTGTCCCGAATAACAGTAGCAGATTGCTCCGTGTACAAATGCTTCTAACTCCATCCCGGTTTCCTGATAGATCTGCGACAGCTCCTTTAAATTCAGTTCTCTTGCCGCCACAACCCGGGTCAGTCCCAGATTTCTCAGCATTTTTGCACTTTCCGCGCTGGTTACCGTCATCTGTGTACTGGCATGTACCGGCAGATCCGGAAATTCTCTTCTGATAAAGGATAATGCTCCGAGATCCTGAACCAGCAGGGCGTCAAGCCCCCGTTCATATAACGGAGCAAGATAATCATATAACTCCCGCTCTATTTCCCGCGGCTTTATCAATGTATTTAATGTCAGATACAGCTGTTTTCCATGGAGATGCGCATAATCCATTGCTTCTTCCAGTGAATTTTCTGATGCGCTTTCCGCATAGGCTCTGGCAGAAAAGCGGTCGCCGCCCATATAAACAGCATCCGCTCCCGCCATAAAAGCAGCCTTTACACCGGCAAAAGAACCGCCCGGTGCAAGCAGTTCCAGACGATTCTCCTTCCTGTTACTCATAATCTGCCTCCTGTATCTTGAACCTCAGACTGGCAATTTCCTTATCCTTTTCCTCTATCAAATCAAGATACTCCACCATATCGTTCTCATCTTCCTTAATCTTTTGGCTCAGCTCCTGAACCTTCTCCCGCAGGCTGCACAATTTTGCTTCGGAGCCTTCCTTCTCGTCATTCAGCTGGCTTTCACATGCTTTTTTCTGGTCGCTCAGCTGTTTTTCATATGCTTCCTTCTGACCGTTCCAAGCAGTT
>JAUNPP010000150.1 GCA_030536685.1 Lachnospiraceae bacterium | reverse complement strand
CAATTGCTGTTCAGTCCAACAGGTTGTTCTTTCTGTTTTTTGCTTTTTGTTTCCCACAAACCCCGAAAGCAAACCCGGAACTAATTGTTAATTTTCGAACAACCTTTATGATTGTATTTTAACCGATACATTCAATTCATTCTAATACTTCTTTTATCATTTATTAATAGCTTTCAGGTATGAATCATGTTAAACTATTGATATGAAAATATATGATATGAAAGTATAAAAGAAAGGATGTGGATTGATGACTCTGAATCAATTACAGTATTTCCAAACCGTAGCCCGGCTTCAGCACTATCGTCAGGCCGCTGAAGTGCTGAATATTTCGCAGCCGAGCCTCAGCCGTGCTATGGCGGCTCTGGAAGAAGAACTTGGGGTTCTTCTATTTGAAAAGGAAGGACGAGGTATCGCATTGACCAAATACGGACGGATGTTTCTTGAATATACAGACCGGATTCTGGACGAATATGAAGCTGCTGTTTACAAAATGAAACAGCTCTCTAACAGCGGAGGACGCATTGATATCGGTTATGTATTTCCCCTGGCCAATTACTATATTCCCCACACGGTTCGCAGTTTTCTGAATCTGCCGGAAAATAAAAATGTTACCTTCAGTTTTAACCAGCACCACACAGCACACATCATCCAGGCAATTAAGAATGACCACTATGATGTAGGCTTCTGTTCTTATGTAGATAATGAACCCGATTTGGAATTCATTCCGATTATCAAACAGGAAATGGTACTGATCGTGCCCAAAGAACACCCTCTTGCCAGTCAGGAAAGTGCTTCCCTGCAGGAACTGACTCATTGCCCGGTGATTGGTTATGATCGTTTTTCAGGCCTTGGCGATTACACCAGCCGTCTGTATCGGCGTCTTGGAATCAAACCGAATATTATCTGTGAATGTCCTGACGAAAATGCTATCATGGCGATGGTATCCGAAAATTTCGGAATTGCTCTCACTGCAAACGTAGATATTCTGACATCTCCCAATATCCGGATTCTGAAACTCTCCGATATTAATCTCTCCCATCTGGTCTATATGGCTTACCTGAAAAATCGATATCAGATTCCTGCTGTCAAACGTTTTATTGCATTTATGAAAGAGAAAGCTGTAATGTAAGGATGATTCATAGTTTTATGCTATCAATTCAGCTCAAATTATCAATTTGTTTTATCTTTCATACTATATTATAATGAACATACCACAAATTCTGAAACAGAAATCTTCTGGAACATACGGAGGTTAATCTTTCATGAAAAGTAAATACAAACATATTTTTGAGCCATTATCCATCAAACACATGACTCTGAAAAACCGTATTGTCATGACTCCCATGGGAACCAACTACGGTGAGCAAAACGGTGAAATGAGTTTCCTTCATATTAATTATTATGAACAGCGTGCCAAAGGCGGTACAGGTCTTCTGATCGTGGAGAATGCCAGTGTAGATTCTCCCCAGGGTTCCAATGGCACCACCCAGCTTCGTATTGACCATGACAATTACATGCCTCGTCTGTTTAAATTATGTGAAACTGTACATAAACACGGAAGCTGTATTGCAATTCAGCTAAATCACGCGGGCGCTTCTGCCCAGTCTGCGCGAACCAATATGCAGCCGGTATCCGCATCTGATATTCCCTCTAAGGCAGGAGGAGAAATCCCCCGTCCTCTGGAAAAAGAAGAAATTTATAATATTGTCAAAAAATATGGGGAGGCTGCCCGCCGCGCTCAGATTTCCGGTTTTGATGCTGTAGAAATCCACGCCGGACATTCCTATCTGATCAGCCAGTTTCTGTCTCCCCTGACCAATAAAAGAACCGATGAATTTGGCGGCTCCCCGGAAAATCGTGCCCGCTTTGCACGGCTGGTTATAGAAGAAGTCCGTAGACAGGTCGGCCCCTTCTTCCCCATTTTCTGCCGAATCAGTGCAGATGAATTTATGGAAGGCGGCAATACTCTGGAGGATACTCTGGAATACCTGCAGTATTTTGAAAAAGAAGTCGATGTATTCGATGTTTCCTGTGGTTTGAATGGTTCTATCCAGTATCAGATTGATGCCAACTATCTGCCCGACGGGTGGCGTTCCTACATGGCAAAAGCAGTAAAAGAAAGATACAACAAGCCCTGCATGACCATGGGAAATATCCGTAATCCTCAGGTTGCTGAAGATATTCTGGCAAAAGGTGACGCTGATCTCATCGGAATGGGACGCGGTTTGATTGCCGATCCCGAATGGGTAAACAAAGTGGAATTCGGCGACGAAGCCGATATCCGAAAATGCATTTCCTGCAATATCGGATGTGCCGGAAACCGTATTGGCATCAATCGTCCCATCCGCTGTACCATCAATCCTTCTGTAAATGAAGGTGAAGTTTATAAAAAGAAAAAAATCAAAAAACCGTGTAATGTAGTTGTCATCGGCGGCGGAACTGCTGGTCTTGAAGCAGCATGTACAGCAGCAGAAGTTGGATGCACGACCTTCCTGATTGAGAAAAAACCGGAGCTTGGCGGTCTTGCTGCCATTATCTCCAAAATTCCGGATAAAAAAAGGTTATCCGACTTCCCCAACTACCTGATTCACAGAGCAGGTAAACTGAAAAATCTTTTTGTATTCAAGAATACGGAAGCCACACTGGAATTAATCCGCAGCATGAATCCGAATATCATCGTCAATGCAACCGGCTCTAATCCACTGCTTCCTCCCATTAAAGGTCTGCATGATCATATCAATAAAGAAGGCGGAAAAGTAGCTTCCATTACGCATATGATCAACCACCTGGCAGATTACCCTGAAGATATGACAGGTAAAAAAGTAGTTGTCATCGGCGGCGGCGCAGTTGGACTTGATGTAGTAGAATTCTTTGCTCCCCGAGGTGCACAGGTCGACATTGTGGAAATGATGCCCATTATCGGAAACGGAATTGATCCCGTATCCAAAGTAGGCACCTTTGCCTTAATGAACAAGTACGGTGTAAAACAGCGCCCCAACACTGCTCTGCTGGAGGTAAATGCAGATTCTTTCTCTGTTAAAAACAGTGATGGAAGTATTGAAGACCTTCCTTTCGATTACGGCTTCGTCTGTCTTGGCATGCGCGCAAATGCTCCTATCCTTGACGCAGTCAGAAAAGACTTTGAAGATGAAGATGTCGAAATTCTCAATATCGGCGACTCTGTAAGAGCACGCAGAATCATTGAAGGCACTGAAGAAGGCCGTAATATTCTCAATACATTAATAAAACGTGACTATCTTGACTAACCCTGACCAACTCCCTATAGCCTGATGTCTGATTAGACTGAACACACAGGACCACAGCTTTCGGTCCTGTGTGTTCAGTTTACAGCAAAGCTTTCACCGCCTGCTCCAGGCGTATGTAAAACTGCTCATAAAAATCACCTTCCGCATAAGGCTGTACATAAAACAAGGTTAACACCTGCATGATTACCTCTTTTACCTTTGCTTCATCCGCGCAGTTCTTCAATTTTGCAGTCACATCCTCCAGAAAATAATGCCAGTCCACAACAAACTGCTCATAACGTTTTACATCCGGTGTATCAATCCACTTGCGAACCTTTACTTTAGACCGATTTGCGTTTCTGCACTCATGAATCTGCAGAAAATAATCAAATCCTCTCCCCTCTTCTTTGTAAATCCGTCCCAGCGGAAACAGACGGCAGATTCCCGGGCGCAGCGTATGGATACGGCAGCGTCCTTCTTCGCTTAAAAAGGCACACTGTTCTGTCTTCTCTGCCATCTTCAGATTCGGCAGAATCATACCATCCACCATATTCAGCTCAATATATCCATTCATCAAATGCTGAAAATCTGTATGAAGCCCTGTCTCCATTCGATACAGATCAAGCGGATCCAGAACAATGGAATTTCCCATCCCGGCACAACATGCAGAACACCCGCGGCAATCGCCGCAATCCGCTTTTACCATATCATTTATCCCATATAATTTTCCATCGGAAATATCTTTAATATCTACATTTCTCTTCATAATTTTTAAAAAACCTCTTATTATAATTTTGAAAACACCTTCGCCATCTGAATAAGTTTATCATATCAGATTATCTTTCACAATCATTCTCTTCTTTTTTATAAGCCAGAATGTATAAATATGAAAGGGTTACTGCTCAGGATTTTCTGGGCAGTAGAAGTGTACAAAGGACGCAAGTCGTCTAAGTACGATAAGTTTTACATTGTTTTTACTTAAATCATGGTATGTTTTTACATTGTTCTCCTATAATGTTTTTGTATTTTATACCTTTTTAAGACTATGTACATAATTTTTTAATTTTTTTCTCTTATACCCCGAAAATTTAAATTTTAAACCGTATTCTATTAGTAGAAATAGGAGAAGTTATATGAATACTGAACACATTATCATTTCGCAGGTCTACACAGCCAAATCTGATCAAAAGGCTGCGGATCACCTGATTCGGCAATATCTGCCATTTATAAAATCAGAAACCTCCAGGTTTATCAACAGACCACCTATGGAGGGAGTAGACGATGAACTCAGCATTGCTCTGTTTGCGTTTCATGAGGCAATACTAAATTACAGCAAAACTAAAGGAGCATTTCTGCGTTTCGCTGCCTTGAATATCCGAAACCGTCTTATCGACTACTCCAGAAAGGAACAGCGCCACCAGAAAGTTCTTTCTCTGGACTTTTCCGATCAGGAAAAAGATGATGTGCAGCCGCTAAGCAGACAGCTTAGCACCGGAAAAGATGAAATTGAAGAACATCACATCCGCTCTGCCACCAGGGAAGAGCTCCTTCACTTTGCCGACCAGCTTTCCGATTTCGGTCTTTCATTAACCGATATCACCGATAATTGTCCCCGGCAGAAACGAACACTCACTGCCTGCCACGCAGCATTGAATTACGCAAAAACACACCCTGAACTGCTGGAATCGTTTCTTGAATCCAAACGGATTCCCGTTGCGAAGCTGGCAGCCGGCTCCGGTGTAGAACGCAAAACTCTGGAACGCCATAGAAAGTATATGGTTGCCCTTCTGCTGGCCTACACAAATGGATTTGAAATAATCCGCAGCCACCTTTGCCAGATTGTTCCGATATCCACGCCCGAAAAACCATGAAACTCAGGAGAAAGGAACCTATATTTTATGAAATATTTAGTAATGGAATGTCACCTCAGCTACGCTGTCGTACTGGACAATGAAGGGCGATTTCTCAAGGTTGCCAATTTAAATTATGAACCCGGTCAAACTTTGGATAGCGTCATCCTTATGAAGGAGCCAATCGGCAAACACAACCGAATAATCAGCCGAATGACCAATCAAATGACCAATCGAATGCCCAAACTGACCCGCATTATAAGCACCGCCGCCTGCCTGTGTCTGCTCCTTCTCGTTTCCAGGTATTATCTGTTTACATCCATCGGAACCGTACAAATGCAGATCAATCCGGATGTTCTGATTTCCGTAAACCGTCTAAACCTTGTTACCGATATTGACGGTTTAAATGAAGACGGCTGCAAATTAATCGAGGACTATCACGGATTCTTAAAAAAACTGACAATTGTTTCCGATGAGCTTGCAGACCGTGCGATAGAAATGAAATATTTGAAAAAAGACGGTAACATCACGCTCACCGTACAATCTAATAGCGATAACGAAAACTGGGTTACAACAACTACTGAAACTATAATTATAGAGCTCGATACTCATTTTCAGCATGAAATAACCATAAAAAGCAGCAAACACCAGAATAATGACGATGCTAAAAACTACTCAGATACTATTCAGATTTCGATACCTTCTGGTTCATCTGATTCATCTGATTCAAATGAAATCGACAAAAACATTAATTCATCAACGTCTCCCACAGCATCCTCCCAAAAAAATGATAGCACGAAGGATAAAGATCAGGATGACGACGATCAGGATAACGATGATGATGACGACCGCTATGATGATAACGATGATGACGATAAGAATAACGATGATGATGACGACAAAGACGACGATAATGATGACGACGGTAACGATAAGGATAAGGATAACGATGATGACGACGATGATAGCTATGATGACAACGACAATGACAGCCATAATGGCAGCGGCAAGGGCAGGGATGACGGAGGCAAGGGCCGCGACGATGACAACGACAGCGACGATGACAACGACAATGACAGTGACGACAGCGATGACGACAAGCATAATGATAATAATGATGGTAATGACGATGACCGCGATGACGATTAATTCACCTGTACCAGTTGTTCAAATATTTTAAGGCAAATATTTTTCACTTATAAAATAAGAATTTTATAAAACTACCCCACTTTTAAAAAACAGGCTGCGTACTCTGTATATGTAAACAACAAAAACAGTATTTTATGAAAAAATACTACTCACATTTTAAATTCAAGTAAAGGAAAAGGTAATAACATTATGAAAAAATTTATTGCAAAATTAATGACAACTACACTGATTGCAGTTACTGCATTTACGGGCTGCGGCACTGCAGCTAACGACACAGGAAAATCTTCCGCACCTGCCGTAAAAGGCTCTGTTGGTACTATTTTAATGAGCGTCAATCCTGAAATCGAAATTGAATACGATAAAGATGGTAATGTAGTAGAGCTGGAAGGGCTGAACGATGACGGAGATAAAATCCTGCAGTCCTATACAAATTATGAAAACAAAGACTGCAGCACTGTTCTTAACATTCTGATCCAGAAGATTAATAAAGCCGGTTATTTTAAAGAAACTATAGACGGACATACCAAAAATATTGTACTGAAGCTGGAAGAAGGCTCTCAGGTTCCCAGCGAAACCTTCTTTACCGACCTGGCTAACGAAGTCAAAATTTCTATTGATGCCTGCGGAATTCATTCCACACCAATGACAATTGACAATGACGACTACAGCAAAAACGGTTACATTAGTGAAGCACGTGCCAAAGAGCTGGTTCTTGCACAGCTCGGATTGAAAAATGCAACCTTCACAGAACATGAATATGACTTAGAAGACGGCATCTATGAATTTGAATTTACTGCAAACGGAACTGAATATGAATATGAAGTCAGCGCCGTAAACGGAAAAATTCTGGAAGCTGACTATGAAAAAAATGATGACTGGAAAACCTATGACCACGATGACGATAACAAAGATGACATCAACGACGATGGCAAGGACGACAGAGATGACGACAGGGATGACA
>JAUNPP010000149.1 GCA_030536685.1 Lachnospiraceae bacterium | reverse complement strand
CATAAATGGTAGCATTTGTAAATTAAATATATATAAATATACTTTAAAATATATGCTTGTTAATAATTTGTGCTACAGTTAACTGACCCCAGTACATAACGATGAAGCAGTTCCTGCTTCGATTCCCGGGAAAGCATACTGCTGCCCAGATCGCTCAGCTGCCGGTTCATATCCCATTTTACATACGTGATATTCGCGCTGCGAAGAATGGAAGCGACACACTCATACGCATAATCCTGAATTTCCTTCCGGGACAGATCCAGCACATACTGCTGTCTGATCTGCGTTGCCTCACGTCCGGGAATCTGAATCGCCCAGTCAGGATGTGTGCGATACAGCTCAGAATCCGGTGAAATCATCTCCGGTTCAAACCAGATGCCGAATTCCAGTCCGATCTCATTCACAGCATCCACCAGCTTTTTCAAGCCGCCCGTGATTTTTTCTTCATTTACCTTCCAGTCTCCCAGCGAACAATTATCTGAATTTCGTTTTCCAAACCATCCGTCATCCATAACCAGCATTTCAATTCCCACAGCCTTTGCTTCACGGGCAATTGCCAGCAGCTTTTCCGAATTAAAATCAAAATAAGTTGCTTCCCAGTTGTTGATCAGAATCGAACATTCAGACAGCTTTCCCGGTAATCCCCAATCCCCCCTGCAGGGTATTCCATCGGAAACGAATCAAGGAAAGAACCCTTTTCTCTTTTATTTACATTCGGAGTAAACGGAGCCTCCTCCATCCGCAAAAGCACATTGCTTCCTTCCCCCAGTAACCTTTTTCCATAATAAATATGTCCCACAAATCCCTCCGGTGAAAGCCCTATCAGATAAGAGCTGTCGCAGGAATCCAGTTTGAATATTTTTTTGTTTTCATCATAATTAATTGACATAGATAAATCCTCATATTAAATTAAAGCAATGAATACTGTCCACAACTGTACCGAAACAACGTATGCCTCAATATTTTAATACTATGATACCAGAGGCAAAATGCCTTTTGACCCTGTTTTTATATTATTAAGTATATAATACTTAATTTTTAAGTGCATGTCAATTAAATTTATTCTATTGTTTCCCTGGTCTGGCGCTGCCCGCACCTTTTGTTTTTCACAGGGCTAAAATAGCATCCCTCTGCCGATGCTCAGGATTTCATAGCCAGTTTGCATCCCGCGGGCTCCTCCCTGTCCAAAGAATCTCCAGGCAGCAAAAAGCTGCCGCCCTAACTCTGTTCTCAGTGTTAAAGCGGCAGCTTTTATCTTATTCAAACTGTACCTGACAGTCTTTAGCTTAATTAAGCCGTACCTGACAGCCTTCATCTTAATTAATCTATGCCTGACAGCCCTTATCTTTTTAATGAAATCAAGCTATGTACAGCAGTTTTATCTTATACCAGACCCTGTGCCTTCATAGCATCAACAACCTTTTCAAAGCCGGCAATGTTAGCGCCTGCTACGAAGTTGCCTTCTACGCCGTAACGTTTTGCTGCATCAGAAACCTTTGCGTAGATGTCTGCCATAATACCTTTCAGCTTTGCATCTACTTCTTCGAATGACCAGCTTAAACGAGCGCTGTTCTGGCTCATCTCCAGTGCGGAGGTAGCAACACCGCCTGCGTTGCTTGCCTTGCCGGGCATGAACATCAGACCCTGTTCCTGGATGAAATCAGTAGCTTCTCTTGTAGTAGGCATGTTAGCGCCTTCTGCAACTGCAAAGCAGCCATTTGCAACCAGAGCCTTTGCGTCTTCCAGATTCAGTTCGTTCTGAGTTGCGCAGGGCAGTGCAATGTCACATTTCACAGTCCAGATGCCTTTGCCTTCTGTATATACTGCTGAATCAACACGTTCTGCGTATTCTTTGATACGTCCGCGTTTTACTTCTTTGATATCTTTTACAACGTCGAGCTTGATTCCTTCGGGATCATATACATAACCGTTGGAGTCGCTCATAGCAACAACCTTTGCGCCCAGCTCTTCAGCCTTTTCTGCTGCGTAGATTGCTACGTTACCGGAACCGGAAATAACAACGGTCTGGCCTTCAAGAGCCTTTCCTGCTTCTTTGAGCATCTCATTCAGAATATAAATCAGACCGTAGCCTGTAGCCTGTGTACGAACGAGAGAACCGCCCCATGTCAGACCCTTGCCTGTCAGAACGCCTTCATAAAGTCCTGTCAGACGTTTATACTGTCCATACATATAACCGATTTCTCTTCCGCCTACACCGATATCACCTGCAGGTACATCCTGATCTGCTCCGATGTATTTATGCAGTTCTGTCATAAAGCTCTGGCAGAATGCCATTACTTCGCGGTCAGATTTACCTTTGGGGTCAAAGTTGGAACCGCCTTTGCCGCCGCCGATGGGCAGACCTGTTAAAGAGTTCTTAAATACCTGTTCAAAGCCCAGGAATTTCAGAATACTCTGATTTACTGAAGGATGGAAACGAAGACCTCCCTTGTACGGTCCGATTGCGCTGTTGAACTGTACACGATATCCCTTGTTGATCTGAACCTTGCCCTGATCATCTACCCACGGTACACGGAAAGAAATGATACGTTCCGGTTCAACCAGACGTTCCAGAATACCAAGCTTTCTGTATTCTTCTTCATTGGCATCAATTACTAATTTCAGAGTATCGAGAACTTCTTTTACTGCCTGATGAAATTCCGGTTCACCGGGATTCTGTTCAACGACTCTTGCATAAATTTCCTCTGTGTAGCTCATATTATTTCCTCACTTATTTAAAATTTCACCGGCTTTTGTCTGCGGCGGCGTGTCCATCAGCTTCTCTGACAGCTTCTTTCATACGCACCTGCGCTTCTGCCGGCTGTTTCTGTTTAAATTGCTAAAAGGTTACTCTGAGATTATACAACTTTCCTTTTTATTTGTAAATATCAACTCCGGCATTTTTTTTAAAAAACGTCAATCTATCAATGACTTTACATTAAAAAACATCAATTTTAAGTCTTGATGTTTTTTAATATCACTTAAATTTTCTGAAAATTTTATTTTTTCTTCATTGTAGAAAGTTAAAAGGTGTGCTATGCTAAAATCAGTTAAATTTTCGCATCTACATATACCAGGGGGTAATTACTATGCTTACAGCAGAATTGGCAGAAGCCTTTTTAAAGCGTTTTATACAATATATTCCGTATCAGATCAATATCATGAATGAAAAGGGTATCGTCATTGCCAGCAGTGACAAATCCAGAATCGGAGCATTTCATGAGATTGCCTATAAGATCCTGAAAACAGATAATCTGATGATCCTTACCGAGCACGATGCCAACAATTACATCGGAGTTCGCTACGGCGTTAACTCTGCCGTTTTATACCGCGGTGAAAAGATCGGGGTAGTGGGACTGACCGGCAATCCCTACGAGGTTCGTGACATGATCTCTCTGATTCGTATTGCGCTGGAACAGATGCTGGAATATGAGCTTGGCAAGAACAACGATAATTACCGCGGCAATCTGCGTACCCAGTTTATCCATATGCTCCTTTATGAAGACACCGCCCACACGCGCTCCGAGCTTTCCTTTTTAAGCTCACAGCTCGGTTATCAGGCCGATATGAAGCGAATCCCTATTCTGATTACATGTTCCATGAATCCAAAGCATGATTACACCAACTCTCTTGTACAGCTTTGCAGCGGAACCTCAGATCAGGATATCGTGATCAAGCTGACCATCGGACAGGTCCTGATTTTCAAAAGCTTCCCCGATATGAGCGATGAAGCTTTATTTGAGGACTACAGAAAGACTATTCATGCGTTTCTGGCTCCCGTTCTGAAAGAAATTTCCGACCGCAGTCATTCAGGGGAAGACAGCTCCTGCTACTGTCTGATCGGCACCTTCCAGAACCGCCTGACCTACTACCGCAGCAGCTATAATCACTGCCTGTGGCTGCAGAATCAGCTGGAGGACACCACAAGGCTGCTTGCATGCGAAGACGCGCCAAACCATGAGAATACTTCCATCTACTATTTTTACGACAACATCGGCAGATACGTAAAGAATATCACACCGCTTCCGGAATTTCACCGGATCTACAATGCTGTCGCGGAGAATATTGACGAAGAGCAGACTGACCGGATCATCGAGACTCTGGATACGCTCCAGCGGCACAATTACAATATGAACTCTGCCAGCCAGGAGCTTGGAATCCACAAAAACACGCTGATCTTCCGTTTCAATAAGATCAAGAAAAATTTTAATATCAACCCGGTACAGAATGTGGCAGACCGTGAATTTATTGAATATCTGGTCTACTATCTGAATACGCCGAAATAAAAGCCAAAAAATCACAGCCCCGGCAGATGAACCCGGATAAACCCGGGCCTCCGCCGTGACTGTGATTTTTCTTTTCATTATCCCCTTACCAGAAATCCCTTTTCTGCAAGCGCACGCTCCACTTCATCAAGTATCTCCTGGCTGTCAGCTTCTATTGTATGAAAATGCGTATCCTGTGTGATATTTTTCAGCGGACTTGATTTTCCGCTTTTTAACTCGTCCAGAAATGCTTTTACCTGCCTTCTGGAACGGATTCCCATATCAGCACAGATTCTTCCATAAACCTCATGCACCACATACACATCTCTGACGCAGCCTCCAAGATCTACAACTGCATTCAATTCTTCTTCAATCTGCTCATCTGTATGCTTCACCTGGAACACCCTGTCCACTCTGGCAGGCGTCTTGAGCAGATATCCCCGATTCGTAGAGATAATATCATACCCCTGAGCTCTAAGCAGCGCAATATCCTGCACAATAATCTGGCGGCTTACCCCAAACATGGAGGATAAGGCAGTGCCGGAAACAGGAATATGATCCGAATGAAATGCATGTACAATTTCTTTTCTGCGTTCTTCACTATTCATACCCAACCAATAACCTTCCCTTTTTGCAGCTGTTTATTCTACAGGATGAAGATTTTTAAGCGATACATCCAGAACCGGAGCAGAATGTGTAATCGCTCCGCTGGAAACATAATCAACACCCAGAGAAAGAATCTTTGAAATATTCTCCCCTGTAATATTGCCGGAACATTCTGTCTCTGCTCGTCCATCAATAATGCGGATTGCTTCCTGCATTTCTTCCACACTCATATTATCAAGCATAATGATATCGGCTCCTGCCTCCACTGCTTCCCGCACCATATCCAGATTTTCCGTTTCCACTTCAATCTTCCGCACAAAAGGAGCATACTCCTTTGCCAGACGAACAGCTTCAGAAACACTGCCTGCTGCCCCGATATGATTATCCTTTAACAGCACACCATCGCTCAGATTGTAGCGGTGATTATAACCGCCGCCTGTTTTTACCGCATATTTCTCAAAAATACGCATATTCGGTGTAGTTTTTCTGGTATCCAGCAGTTTGGTCTTTGTACCCTTCAAAAGAGCAGCCACCTCATGCGTACAGGTTGCAATTCCGCTCATGCGCTGCAGGTAGTTCAGCGCAGTCCGCTCGCCTGATAAAAGTGCGCGGATATCACCGGAAACCGTCGCTAACAGCTGTCCCTTTTTCACCTCATCTCCATCCTTACATTTCAGGTCAAATATAACATTTTCATCCAGTAAAGTAAATACCCGACAAAATACATCAAGACCACAGATAATTCCGTCCTGTTTGCAAAGCAGGTCTGCCTGCCCTTTTTTTGCCTCTCTCATAACAGAATTCGTTGTTACATCCTCGCTGGAGATGTCCTCCTTCAGCGCCATTTTAATTAAATCATCTACATTTAATGTCATTGTTATCTTATTCATTCCGCAACCTCTGTTTTGTATTAAAGTGCTTTCGCCGCCAGCTTTTATTTTGTATTAAAGCGCTTTCGCCGCCAGCTTTTGCTTTGTATTAAAGCGCTTTCGCCGCCAGCTTTTGCTTTGCTGCCGGCAATATCATCGGCGGCAGCTCGCACTCTTTTCCTGCAATATGATATGCCGCTCTTTTTGCAAACACCAGACTTTCCAGCAGCGAATTGCTCGCCAGCCGGTTCCGTCCGTGTACGCCGTTGCAGCTGGTCTCACCAACCGCGTAAACGCCCTTCATTGTGGTCTCACTATTGGAATCCACATAGATTCCTCCCATAAAATAATGCTGAGCCGGTACAACGGGAATACATTCCTTCGTCACGTCATACCCTTCCCTGCGGCATCTCTCTGCAATATTCGGAAAATGGCGGTAGATCACATCCTCAGGAATCGGACGCATATCCAGCCAGACATGCTCTGTTCCATCCTTTTTCATCTGCTCTCTGATCGCCTTTGTAACCACATCCCGGGGCTGAAGTTCATCTGTAAAGCGGTTCATATGCGCATCATACAAAACAGCGCCTTCCCCTCTTACAGATTCAGAAATCAGAAATCTTCTTCCCGGCTTCTTTGAAAATAATGTTGTAGGATGGATCTGGACATAATCCAGATGCTCAAGCTTGATCCCATAGCGTTTCGCCAGTGTTAAAGCATCCCCTGTCAGATGAGGAAAATTCGTGGAATGTGTATAATTTCCACCGATTCCTCCCGTTGCAAGGATCACGGAATCCGCCAGAATCTGAAGTTCCTCTCCCTCTCTGGTTTTAGCAGCAATTCCTCTGCATTTTCCATTCTGGCAGATCAGATCGGTCATCGTAGTGTATTCCATCATCTGAATATTCTTTCTTGTTTTAGCCGCTGCCAGCAATCTGGAAGTGATTTCACGCCCTGTTTCATCCTCATGAAATAAAATCCGGTTTCTGTGATGAGCCCCTTCTCTTGTATATTGAAGCTTACCGTCTGCCTTCTCAAAATCCACCCCATATCGGATCAGAGAATCAATCACCTGTCGGGAAGAACGGATCATAATATCCACCGATTCCTCCCTGTTTTCATAATGACCCGCGCGCATGGTATCTTCAAAAAAGCCTTCATAATCCTCATCATCTCTCTGCACACAGATTCCTCCCTGCGCAAGAAATGAATCGCTGCTTTCCAGATCACTTTTGGTAATCATCAGAATTTTCTGCTCAGACGGCAGATTTAATGCCGCAAATAATCCGCTGACTCCGGTTCCCGCTATCACCGTATCAGCATACAGTATCTTTTCCGGTTTCATGGATTTCCCCCCTTTATCCTGTACCATTCTGGTTTGTTCCACTATACTGGTATGTTTCACTGTTCTTCAGTCTGCTTTTTCATCGCTTGTTTTTGATTCTGCACTGTCTGCTGTTACGTCT
>JAUNPP010000148.1 GCA_030536685.1 Lachnospiraceae bacterium | reverse complement strand
CCGAATGCAAAACAGGGGCGCTTGGTTATAACATCAGCTTCTGTGAATCCTGCGGACACATAGAAGTACATGCCTGTTCCTGCAATAACCGGAACTGTCCATGCTGTCAGTCTCCACAGGAACAAAAATGGATCATGGCACGCAGTTCGGAGCTGATCGAAGGCTGTGCTTATTATCATGCTGTCTTTACAGTTCCGTATGAATTAAATGATCTGATCTTTGAGAACCAGAAGCTCCTTTATAATCTCATGTTTTCCTGTACATCGGAAACTTTGATTACCCTTTGCCGCGACAAAAAGCATCTTGGTGCTACGCCTGGAATTATCCTGGTCTTACATACATGGGGACAACAGCTAAATTTCCATCCCCATATCCATTGCTGTATTTCCGGCGGCGGACTTACCGGATCAGGACAGTTCACGGAATCCCGACATAAAGGCTTTCTGCTCCCGGAAGGCGCTGTAGGAAAAATGTTTCGTGGAAAATTTATGGAAAAGCTCAAATCTTTCTATGAAAAAAATCAGCTTTCCCTAAATCACAAATGTGCTCCCCTGCGGAATCATTACGACTGGAAAGAATTCGTAGACTCTCTCTATGAAAAAAAATGGCTTCCTTTTATCAAAGAGACTTTTAACGGTAATGGCAATGCAATCCAATATCTTGCACGTTATGCCTACCGTACAGCGATCAGCAACAGCAGGATCTGTTCCATTTCCGAAGGCTCTGTAACCTTCCGTTACAAGGATTATACGGATAACGGTGTTTCCAAAGCAAAAACTGTCACAGGTTCTGAATTTATCAGGCTGTTTTTACAACATGTCCTTCCCAAAGGCTTCTCCAGAGTCCGTTTCTGCGGATTTCTCAGCAACTGTTGTAAAACCAGGAAATTAAAGCTGATACATAAGCTGCGGAATACTGTATTTATTCCAAATCCTGTCAAAGGAAAGTCCATGGCAGAATTAATGCTTTTGCTGTACAACCGCAATATCTGCATCTGTCCCCGGTGTAATGGACATGTGATTCATTTTTCACGTGGAAAGCCATTAAAAGGTCTTTCAGCGAACTGCACTTTGTCATAGGAATCGTCTGTTTTCAGACCGTCCCATACGGATGGTCTTGTTGGTGTGCAAAGATTTTTTTCATTCAAGGCAGCTCTTTATATCTAATGCCGGAATAATTATGCAATCTATAGCAAAAAACCTTTCACCTGCAGCAATCCGATAGCAATCAAAACTGCATAAGACGTCCGCATGTGTGACTTGGTTCAAAAGAAAAGTACTAAATCAGGGGCTTGAAGTTCTTCTCAAGCTCCTTAATTTTGAACCCCTGACTTAGAACTTTTCTAATTTATTATAAGAAAACTACTATCAACAGATGATTACAATTTCAAAATAACACATCCATTATTTTTCATAAATTTGAACTAAATATTTCATCCTCTTCTCTAAAATATTATCATAACAGAAAAGAGGATGAAATTGATATCATTAAAGTCAAATCTTTTCCCTAATGTACTATCTGCTTGGTATTTAATGTAAATGGTAAAATAAAAATGTACAATTCCAAGCAGTATGGTAACCTATTCATGGAAGTGTGCTTCATGAATAACAAACTGCTGACTCAATTAGAATATCTTTTGCTATATCTTTTGCTTTTTATTTTTTACTTTTTGTTTTCAATATGCTATCGTTCGTTAGCTTTGTCAATTATAAGCAGCGCTTTCAAAATACCATAAACACTGCTTGCGGAACACCATTGAGAACTCGCTATTTTTATGATACTATAAAATAAAAATCATGATGACAAAACGAAAACTCAAAATAGGAGGAAAAAACCATGGCAGAAAAATGGTACCCTGTAATTGATTATATGGAATGTGCTGAGTGTGGAAGCTGTATCGCAAAATGCACTCATGGGGTCTATGATCTTACCAAGTCCCCCACCCCGGTTGTTGTAAATCCCCTCGGTTGTGTAGACCACTGCCACGGATGCGGTAATCAGTGTCCCCAGGGAGCCATCACCTATGTAGGTGATAATACTGGCTGGACACCGCCAAAAGGTTTGGTTCCGGTCAAAGAATCCTGCTGCTGCGGCGATGCAAAAGAAGAAAAGAAAGTAAAAGAAGCAAAGAAGGTAACGGAATCAAAGAAAACGAAGAAAGTAAGGATTGAGTATCTGTACCTGGATCTGCAAACCTGTGACCGCTGTATTGGTACAGATAAGGTTTTGGAGGAAGCTCTGGAAGAAGTCACTCCTGCTCTGAACGCCGCCGGCTATTATGTAGAATATAAAAAAGTTGAAATCTCATCTATTCAGCTTGCAGAAAAATACCATTTTCTTTCTTCCCCGACTATTCTGGTCAACGGGCATGACATCTGCCCTTCTGTAAAGGAAAATGCCTGTGACTGCTGCAGTGATATCAGCGGTACAGCAGTTGATTGCCGTGTATTTGAATATGAAGGAAAAAATTATGAGGTCCCCCCGAAGCAGATGCTCGCTGAAGCAATCCTGCACGGTGCATTTACTGCTCCAAATGAAGATTCTGCCTGTTACACATTGCCAGAAAATCTAAGAAATTTTTTTGAGGGAAAGAAAAATAAAAATTGCTGCTGTTCGGATGGGTGTTGTTAAAAATATATTTAGTAGCACTTTCGCTTGTTATTTTAATTTGGAGGGGAAAACTTCTTTCCCCTCTTTTTGTTAACCGCCTAATTTAAAATTCCTACCAATCATAATAAGAATTTCCATACCGTCTGCCATGACAGGCGCTGCACATTCCATATCCGTAGTTCCATGGCAGAACCCTTCCACAATATTTACATGTTTTCATGGGCAGTTCATGGTTACTTAAATAATCCATAATATCCAGAGAAATTTTGCGTTTTGTTTCCGCAATTTCCAGGAGAACTATTTCATCCTGATGGCATCTTTTTACATATGCAAAATATAAGTCACAATAAGAATACGCATATTCCATGGAAGTCAGATCTGTGCAGCTATATACCGGTTTTAAGAAACAGGCATGATTTCCGTCGATCTCCTTTTCAAAGATTTTCTTCCACTCAGAATACAGCTTTTTATCTTTCTCATTAAAAGGTATCGTTACAAAACGGTAAATCAGTTCCTTGTTATCCGAGAGATTTTCCAAAGTCATGGCAAGCATATATTCCCGTGTTATGGATGCTTTTACGAAAAGCGGGTCTGTCTCTGGCATTTCTGACCATTTTTTTAAGATAGAGGACAAACTTCCATCAATATTTATCAGATTCTGCGGAAACTTTAAAACCGCTTTCCTGATTTCGGGTACCGTGGCAAAAAGTTTTTTAATAATCTGATTTTGATCATATTCTGCATTGACATATCCGATGTCAAAAATACCAAACCTTCCTGCACGACCAGCAATCTGCTGCACTTCTTCTTCATTCAACAGGCGTCTGCTCATGCCATCGAATTTGCTTTGTTCCAAAAAGACTATTCTGCGTATAGGAAGATTCATCCCCATACCAATTGCATCCGTTGTCACAACTACTTTCGATTCCCCATGAATAAATTTTCGCACTTCATTTTTTCGTACATCATAGGGTAATGCTCCATAGATAACACTACAGGAGATTCCTTCTTTCCGCAATTGTGCAGCACAATGTAAAACAGACTTCTTTGAAAACACAATTAATGCGTCGCCTTCATGTACATTTTTTATAAAACGAAATTTTGTCTGCTCCGGATGCAAAGCTGCTGAGCGCTCATGTTCTTTGACCTCAACACTATCTCCGCACCGCGAAATCAGCTCGAGCAAAAGACTCAGTGCATGAGGGGCAGTGCAAAGATGAATTTCCTTTGCACACACTCCCAAAATTGCAGCAGTCCAGCTTCCTCCACGAGAATTATCAGAAATCATCTGGCATTCATCAATAACCGCAACGTCATAGTCAGAGACAAAATCAACCATCTCAATGGTAGAAGCCTGATGCGATGCACCTTCTGTAAAAGATTCCTCTTCTCCGGTGACCAGATTACAGGGAATCCCCAGTTCATTTGCAGACTCAAATACCTCACAGGCCAGCAGCCGTAACGGAGCCAGATAAATGCCACTCCTTGCTTCTCTGAAGGCATGTAATGCTTCATACGTCTTTCCGGAATTAGTTGGTCCGACATGAATAACAAAATGTCTGGTTCTTTCTCTGGCAAGAGGATACAGGTTAATATAATCTTCTGGAATTTCATTCAGGAACATAGCTTTAATTCTTGTTTCCACTTCTTCAAAAGAATCAAAAGAAATAAAAGAAATATTCCGATATGCAGGGTTTTGTTCAATCATCCTCATAATCTCCCCCAGGGAAAAGTGATTCAGAATTTGTTCTTCGATTTCATCCAAATCCAGATTATTGACTAAATCAATGATGTCTTCCATTATATCATCCGAGATAGAATCGTTATTGGCAAAATCTTTTAGTTTAGGATCTGCCTCCAGGAGATCGGATACCATAATGTCAGAAAAGCAGTAAGAATAATCTGGATCCAGTATCTTCATAATCAGAAAGTAAATTTCATCTCTATCCTTTAAATTTTCAATAAATTCCTCTGCATTTTCAGCAGATAATTCCTGTTCTTCGCAGTAAGAAAAAAAATCATAAAACTCCCGGATTTTAACGGTCAAACGAGAGGTTTTAAGATAGTTTTCTATAATATCAATTTTTTTCTGAATATATTCTTCGCTTCCTCCGAGATGTTCCATTATATCATAATTCATCATATGCTGTTCATATACAGCTTTATTTTCTTCATAGATGCGTTGTGCCTCTTCTTTTGCAAGGCGCATCTTCTCTTCCCGTTCTTTTTGCGCCTGCAGTTCTCTCTCATAATACTGTATTGCTTTTTCCGGATTTTCTGTTAAAAGGATATACTCCTTATCCTTCATACGAAAAGCGCAAATTTTTTCCGTATACGCTTCCGTTTTTTTAAAGTTCTTTAAATCTCCTTTTTTATAATCCGGGCGATTCAAAAAATCCGTTTCTACCTGTTTTGCATATTTATTCCATATCTTTCTGAGACGAGAGGCTTTAAAACGCTCAAAGCTTTGCAGATTATTTTTCATTATACTCATACCACTTCTTTCATTTAAATATATCACCAATACATCATTTTTGTATTCAAATGATACTACTTTATGACTATATTTGCAATACAAAAAACAGCCAGGAATCAATGTGATTCACATTGATTCTTTTTTGTCATTTTTCTTTCACTAAAGTTCCAGTGAATTCCTTTGCTTTTTATCGAGGTTTATGGTAATTTTTAACAGTACACTTCAGTTATGTTGATTTGAACAATTTTTGAATCAAAAACTAACCTTCTATTTGTTAAATTTGTGTTAATTTTAAGCTGAAGTATATGAACTGCTGAAGTATATGAAATAAATTATGAGGTGAATTGTTATGAGTACTGAACAGAATTTAACTGGTAAACCGAGCATAGATCGTCCCTGGATGAAATACTACCCTGATATGATGCTGAAAATGATTTCTCTTCCTGAATGTACGATCATGGAATATCTGAAACAGCATTGTCCCGGTCAGGATGTTGTGGCTATGCATTACTACGGAGAAGACATTACCTGGAAAACCGTATTTGAACAGTCTGAAAAAACTGCCAGAGCATTAAAAGCCCTTGGTTTTGGTGTCGGCGATCAGATTCCTGTTTTTCTGCGTCTGGTTCCTGAATTTATTTTCCTGCTTCTTGGTGCAGAAAAAATCGGCGCTTCTCTTCTTTGCCGAGATAATACGATTGAAGAAAATGTAGAGGCAGCAAAAAAAGCTGATGCAAAAGCAATCATTGCACAGGATTTCCTTTCTCAGAAGGAACTGAATGCCTTCCTGAACGGCAGCGGCGTAGAAAAAGCAGTTTTACTCTCTCCTACTCATTATGGTGACCGCAATGCGATGCCTTCCCATATCCAGGCATGTCTGGATTCCTGTTATCCTTCCAAATGTGCTTGTGGTTCGGCAGTTATGTCCTGGGAAGAATTTATCGCACAGGGAGAACGTTATACAGGTGAGGTAGATGCACCGATAGATATTGACCGTCCTCTTTTCCGGGCATACACCAGCGGATCCACAGGTCCTTCCAAACAGGTTATCCATTCCGCAAATACCATGCTTGGAATTATCTGTCAGATGAACTTCTATGGCGGCGCAGAAGATTTCCGTCCCAGCTGGATGGTAACCTGTCTGCCTCCGGCTCTGGTTGCTGTTATCGTATCCATGGTACTGCTGCCGATGTCTTCCAATAAACTTCTGATTCTTGATCCGTTCTGCTATGATACGGATGTTGATCTTGAATTAATGCGTTACAAAGCAAATAACTGGCCGATCATCCCTCGTTTTATGGAAGTAATTCTGCGCAGCAGCCGTATTCCTGAAGATTATGATCTCTCTCATTTGCTGGCAGCAGGCGCAGGCTGCGAAGCTTTTAACAACAGCCAGATGAAACGCGCTCAGAAATATCTGCGCGATCATAACTGCAATGTACGTTTTACAACGGGTTATGGCTGCAGTGAAGCAGGCTCTAATTTAACTCTGCCTATGGCTCCCAAGCCGATTCTCAATGGCAATGTAGGTGTCGCAATGCCTTTAGGCGCCATGAGTATCTTTAAACCCGGCACACAGGAAGAACTGACCTATAATCAGTTAGGTGAAATCTGCAAAACAGGTCCCGGCAATATGTTAGGTTATGACAATCCCAAAGCAACTGCAAAGACACTTCAGGTACATGAAGACGGCAATACCTGGCTTCACACCGGCGATATTGGTTATATGGACGAAGATGGTGTTATTTATTCACTTGGACGCGGTGATGCCAAACGTTACGGCGGCGGCGAACTGGCAATCCTTCCGATGGAAAACCGTATCGCAGATGCTGAAATCAAAGGAATTGATGATGAATTTTTCGTACTGATTGAAGATGATGAACACAAAGGCTATTTTATCCCGTACCTCTATGTTGTTTTAACAGAAGGTGTTACAGTTGAGGATATCCGCAGTCAGGTAAATGAATGCCTGGATCCTCACATGCAGCCTGCAGATATTATCGCACTGGAAGAACGTCCTTTCTTCCACTTCAAAACCAATCGTCTTGGCCTGGCACGTGAACTGAAAGCAGAAAGAAACGGCAGCCTCGCTGTTTAAATCTGTTTAAAACTGTTTAAGACTG
>JAUNPP010000015.1 GCA_030536685.1 Lachnospiraceae bacterium | reverse complement strand
GAAGCTGTAAAGACTGAGGAAGTGAAAGCAGCAGAAACTGTGAAGGCTGAAACCGCAAAAACAGCAGCGGAAGATGTATCGGAAGGGGTATACCGCAGAAGATTCGAAAAACACCTCGAGGAATTAAAATGGCTTTATATGGAGTTGTATGGTAACGGTTCCATGTTTGACGAACTCTGTAATAATCTGCATCGTTTCTATAATGAAAGAAATGATGAATTAAAGACCCTGGATAAAGAACGTGAGGAACATCCTGATTGGTACAAGCAGAATGATATGCTTGGAATGATGTTCTATATTGATAATTTTGCAGGCAATATGAAGGGCGTTGAGTCAAAGCTTGATTATCTGGAAAAGAGCAACGTGAACTATATTCATCTGATGCCTTTTCTGGACACAACAGAAGGACGTTCTGATGGCGGTTATGCGGTATCTGATTTCCGTAAGGTACAGGAAAAACTGGGAACCATGGAGGATCTGGAAAGCCTGACAGCAGCCTGTCATAAAAAGCATATGAATGTCTGCATGGACTTTGTAATGAACCATACCTCAGAGGATCATGAATGGGCAAAACGTGCACGTCAGGGAGAAGGCGAGTATATGAGCCGCTATTTCTTCTATGACAATTATGCAATTCCGGCTATGTATGAAAGAACCGTGCCCCAGGTATTCCCGACAACGGCACCCGGCAATTTCACCTGGCTTTCCGATGCGCGTCATTACGTTATGACCACTTTTTACCCCTATCAGTGGGATCTGAATTATCAGAATCCCCGGGTATTTAATGAAATGATGTACAATTTCCTTTTCCTGGCGAATAAAGGTATCGATATCATACGTATTGATGCAGTTCCGTATATCTGGAAGCAGATCAATACAGATTGCAGAAACCTGCCCCAGGTTCATACCATTGTGCGTATGATGCGTATGATCGGTGAGATTGTATGTCCTGGCATTCTGCTTCTTGGCGAAGTCGTAATGGAACCGGAAAAGGTAGTTCCTTATTTCGGAACAGTTGAAAAACCCGAATGCCATATGCTTTACAATGTTACAACAATGGCAACAACATGGCATACCGTGGCAACGAGAGATGTAAGACTGTTAAAGCAGCAGCTGGATATTGTAAATCATCTGCCGAAGGAATATGTATTCCTGAATTACCTGCGCTGCCATGATGATATTGGCTGGGGTCTGGACTACGCAAGTCTGAGAAATGAAGGAATTGATGAGCGTGCTCATAAGAAATATCTGAATGATTATTTCAGAGGCTACACCGGAAACAGCAACAGCCGCGGCGAATTGTACAATGAGGATCTGATCACAGGTGATGCAAGATTCTGCGGAACAACAGCCTCCATGTGCGGTATCGAAAAAGCCGGATTTGAACAGGATCAGGAAGCAATGGAAAAGGCAATCCAGATGCACGTAATGCTTCACGCATATATGTTTATGCAGTCAGGAATCCCTGTGCTTTACAGCGGCGATGAGGTTGCTCAGGTAAATGATTACACCTATAAGGAAAATCCTCACAAAGCAGTGGATTCCCGTTACATCCACCGCGGAGCGATGAACTGGGAGCTGGCAGGAAATATTACAGATCCTGATACGGTAGAAGGAAAGGTATTTACACGTCTGAACCAGCTGGAACAGATTCGTAAATCCGAGAAGGTGTTTGTATCCAATGCGGACACATGGACGCTTGAAACCTGGGACAGCGGAGTTCTGTCTATCGGAAGATACTATGAAGGCGAAAAAATCATCGGTATCTTCAATTTCAGCGAATTTGACAAGACCGCATGGATCAATGAAAATGATGGTCTGTATGAAGATCTGATTTCCGGAAGAAAAATGGAAGCAAGAGGCGTAAATATCCCGGCATACGGCTTCTATTATTTAAAAAAATTGTAAGAAAGAACTTCAAAACGGCAAAAATGAAAATTTTGTAATCAAAAAAAGCAAAATCATTAACAGCATTTAAAATTTATTAAAAAAATACGATAACTTATTAAACTTTGAATTTGTTATCGTATTTTTTTTTTATTCATGTTATAATACAGATTGGATTATTGAATATATTGAGAGGAGGGACAGAAATGATAAACAGGGAAAAGGTCAAACTGATGACAAAAATTCAGTTGTTTGAAAACCACGAAAAAGAGGCTTTGAAGGCAAACCGTTTCTTTCAGCACGATTATCTGGGACTTTATCTGATCCGGTCTTTTCTTGCATATGTTGTATTATATGTTTTGGTACTTACGGTTGTATTTCTGTATAACTGGGAAGAACTGCTGAGAAAGGTAGATCTGTTTGTGTTTATGCAGGCGGGTAAAACAATTCTTTTAAGTTTTGTTCTGTTGTTGATTCCATCTATGATCGTATCGTATATTATCTACTGGTTCCGGTATCGGGCATATAGAAGAAAGATAAAAGAATACATTGTGAATCTGAAACAGCTGAATGCTTTCTACCAGAAAGATGATCAGAAAGAGGACAAAAAGGCTGATAAAGCTGACAAAGCTGAGAGATTTGAAACGGCTGATAAATTTAGCGATACTAAAACAGCTGAGAAATTTAACAAGGCTGAAACATATGAAGAAAAAACTTAATAAACAGCTGAATAAAAAGTTAGAAAGGCAGGATTTACTGTGAGATCTCCAATTGCACCTATATATGAGTTTAGAGAAAAAATGATGCAGATGTATGCGAAGCATTCCCTGATCGCCGGTTTGATAGTGAAGTTTTTGGCAGCTTTTTTTATGCTGCTGGCTATCAACAGCAAGGCTGGATATGTAAAGGAACTGACTGCGCTGCCGATTACATTGCTGGTTTCGCTGGTCTGCTGTATTCTTCCCTGGGGAATGATTACAGGTATTATGTGTATTGTGCTGCTGATACATTTTATGAAGATATCATTTATTGTAGCACTGGTAGCCCTGATCATTATGATTGTTATGATTCTGATCAATCTTATATTCGCACCGGGCTGTCAGGCGGTAGTATTTTTTGTACCGATGATGTTTTTTCTGAAGCTGCCCTTTTTACTGCCGCTGGTTTTAGGACTTGTGGCTCCTGTTACGGTTATTCTGCCGATGCTGTTTGGCATTTTGCTGTATTTTCTGATGGATTATGTAAACAGCATGGCCGGTTTTCTGGCGGATGTGACCGATACGGCGGGAATGTCGGCAAGGTTTATCCAGCTGATCGATGGTCTGAGGACCAATCGGGTATTTATGATACTGGCAGTGGCATTTGCTGTTACCGTAGTAATTGTATATGTAATTCACAGACTTTCTATTGATTATGCATGGCTGATTGCAATTGCAGCAGGTGCTGTCGCCAATCTGGTGCTGGTTCTTCTGGGAGTTGCATCCTCTTCCGGCAATACAGCTGATCTGACGGTGGTTTCTGTAATATGCAGTTCCATCGTATCCGTATTGCTGGCATATGTAATTCAGTTTATGGTTTTTGCAGTGGATTACAAGCAGACAGAGTATGCACAGTGCGAGGATGATGAATATTATTACTATATTAAAGCGGTTCCCAAGGTTCGGGTTGCCGAAAAGGAATATGATAAGATCGACATCCTTACAGGGGATGAAAGCAAACAGGAAAGCGGTGAGCAGGAATCGGAGTAAAAAGTGCTTTCCTGATTAAAGAAAGTGTGGAAGCATGCGGTTAATAGCAGAATTTATTTATAATCACTATAATGTTCTGATTCCCTATATCAGAATAATAGATGTGCTGCAGATTTTACTGATTACGATTGTTTTGTACAATGTGATTTTGTGGCTGAAAAATACGAAAGCCTGGAATTTATTAAAGGGCATACTTATATTGCTGCTGTTTTATGTAATTGCAGCGGTTCTCCGCATGACGGTGATTGTCTGGCTGGTAGATAATTGTCTGAGTGTGTTTATTATGGTGTTCGTGATCGTATTTCAGCCGGAATTTCGTCAGGCGCTTGAACGGTTGGGAAGTAATATGGGCAGCGGAAACAGAAGCGATTTCCTTTCCCGGTTGATACCGATTGAATTTGGAGAGCGGGAAAAGGAGAATGTTTTTAATAAGCAGACCGTTATGGAGATTCTGAACGCGGTATTTGCGATGGCATCTGTTAAGACCGGTGCTTTGATCGTGATCCAGAACACTATGCCGATCGTACATTATGTTCAGCGCTGGGGAACCAATATCGATGCAATTGTAGGCAGTGAGCTGCTGATCAATATTTTTGAAAAGGATACGCCGCTCCATGACGGGGCTGTGGTGATTATCGGAAACCGCGTTGCTTCTGCCAAGTGTTTTCTGCCTCTCAATGAGATGGAGGGAATCAGCTCAAAGCTGGGAACCAGGCATCATGCGGCTGCAGGAATCAGCGAGATTACAGATAGTGTGACAGTAATCGTCTCGGAGCAGACAGGACGTGTTTCGGTAGCAAGAGACGGAATGATTAAAACAAATCTGGACCGGAAAAGTCTGGAAAAGGAGCTGCTGACTTTATGTGTCGAGGATGAGAAAACAAGCTCCGGAAAAGGCGTCTGGAAAAGAAACAGGCAGAAACAAAATTGACGGGAGGCCTTGAATGTTGAAAAAAACGACAGGAAAATGGGTATTATTTGTTGTTGCTTTTATAGCATCCTGTCTGATATGGTATATGGTAATTACGAATGATGATCCGCGTATTAACGTGTCTCTGGGTAATGTGAAGGTGGAGCTTTTGAATGAAAAACTGTTTCACAAAGAGGGATTTGCGTATTATGTGGAGGAGAATGCAGCCGTGGAGGTTGTAGTGAATGTCGTTCAGGAAAAGGGCTGGCTGCTGAAGCCGGAGGATATCCGTCTGACTGCTGATCTGTTATCGATAAAAGAAGCAGGGGAAATGCGGATTCCGATTCATGCGGAGGTGACGGGCCATAAGCTTCTGATTGAAAACAATTATAAGCTGAAAGAAACCAGTGTGAAGATAAAAACGGAAAAGCTGGTAAAAAAAGAAATTCCGGTCAGAGTATCTGCGGAAGGAGAGCCGGAGGATGACCGCAGTGTCGGGGTTTGTATTCCGGCTCAGAAGACGGTTACAATAAAAACCCCGAAGTCACTGGCAGATCAGGTGGTGACAGCGGCGGCAACGGTTGATATCAGCGGACGTTCGACGGACTACGAGGGCGAAGTGCAGCTTGTATTTTATGATGAAAACAATTTACAGGTTGACTGTGCCGCACAGCAGATCTTCCCGGAAACGGATAAGGTATCTGTTCGGATTCCAATCGGCATGACAAAAGAGGTGGATGTGAATCCTCCGCAGGGAACAGGGGCGTGCAAAAAGGGTTACCGTTGTACGGGAATCACGGCTGATAAGCGTTCCGTAACGATTTTAGGTCCGGAGAGCGTGCTGAAACTATTGGATTCAATCACGATTCCTGCGCAGGAGATTGACCTGACAGATAAGGAGAAATCGTTTGAAAAGTCTCTGAATCTGGGAGATTATCTGCCGAAGGGCGTGATTATCTATAAACCAAAGGAGGCCTCTCTTCTGGTCAGGGCATCGATTGAAAAGCTTGAGAGAAAGACGGTTACTCTGTCTGCCTCCAATATCAGCTTTCAGAATGTGCCGCCTTCCTTAAAGGCATCGGCAAAGGCCTACCCGATCAGCGCTGTCATCGAAGCGCTTCCTGAGGAGCTTGAAAAGCTGGAGCCGGATAAGATTCGGATGACGGTCGATTTGAAGGGCTGTAAAGCGGGAACCAGAAAAGCAGATATCAGTTTCCGGTTTGATGTATCGGATATAAATACAGAATATAAGGTTATTTCTTCAGACAAAGTGACAGTGGTCATAACAGAATCCTGAATGCAGTCGGGATGAGAGATAAACGATAAACGGAGGGAGAAAACAGATGCTGAGTGGTATGGGTGTATCGGGAAAGATCGTGATGGGCACAGTTATCCGCCTTGAAAGAGAACAGCTTCCCGATATGGAAAAGTATCTGGCAAATACAGGTGATAATACAATTCTGATCTCACCGGATCTGACAGTGAAGGATGCAATCAAGCTGGAGCAATATCCGATTGTGGGATTTGTAACAGAAAAAGGCGGATTTAATTCTCACCTGGCTATTCTGGCAAGAAAGCTGGATCTGACGGCTGTTCTTGGTGTGCCTGGCTGTATGGACTTCATTGCGACAGGCGATCATGTGATATTGGATGGAATTGAAGGAAATCTGGTAGTTAATCCCGGAAAGAATGCGGTTGAGCATTATATAAAGCTGCAGAGAAAGCTTGAGGAGGATCAGAAGCAGATCAATTCTTATGCAGAGAAGGAGACGGTAACGCTTGACGGCTATCATCTGACTCTGATGGGAAATATTGATGATATTTCAGATGTTAAGCGCGTCGTGAAAAGCGGTGGGGAGGGAATCGGGCTTTTTCGCACCGAGAACCTGTATGCAAAGAGAGGGAATCTTCCGACGGAGGATGAACAGTATGAGATTTACGTACAGGCAGCCAGGGCGATGAAAGGAAAAACCATTATTATCAGGACATTAGATGCGGGAGGCGATCATAGGATTCCGTATCTGGATCTGGAAGCAGAGGAGAATCCGTTCCTTGGCTGCAGAGGGATTCGTTTCAGTCTGAAAAGACCGGATATTTTCAAAACGCAGTGTCGTGCCATTTTCAGAGCCAGCGCGCATGGAACCTTCAGAATCCTTTTGCCGATGCTGTCCTCTCTGATGGAGTTCCGCCGGGTTAAAAATGTACTTTCTCTGATTAAGGAAGAGCTTGATGTGCTGGGAATTCCATATGATAAGCAGCTGAAGATCGGTGTTATGATAGAAACACCGGCGGCCGCGTGGATGGCGGATCTGTTTGCAAAAGAAGCTGATTTTATCAGTATCGGGACAAATGATCTGACGCAGTACACGATTGCTGCCGACCGGGGAAACAAGCAAATTGCAAATCTTTATTCCAACTATCATCCGGCGGTTCTTCGAAGTATTCAGTATATTATCCAGTGCTGCAGAAAAGAAGGAGTAACGGTTGCAATCTGCGGAGAAGCCGCCAGCGACAGCAAGCTGCTTCCGCTGTTTTTGCTTTACGGGGTCGACGAGCTTTCCGTAAGTCCTTCCCGGATATTGAGAACACGCCAGCAGATCAGTGAGATGAACCGTGAGAATTTTAACGGCCTGCTGACGGCTCTGGATAACCTGGGAAGTATTGAAGAAACCGAAAGCTGTATCGATGCATTTCATGCTCTGTCCAATTAGCAGCCTGAATATAAAATCATTCTTGAGCAGTAACTTGAATAGTGACAATAAAAAATTATGACTTGAGTAGTGACAATAAAAAATCATTGGCAAGAGGTTATATCTATGTTATAATGACTTATTGCAGTGTAATTTACTATAAGCAAAAAAGCAGTGGCATTTTTGCGGACGTAAGTTTCATGTTATCTGCTGCGTTTTTGCTGCGGAAAACATGAAGTTAAGAATGCAAAGATTCTGTTTCTGCTAATCGAGCGGCTTTTTTCCGGAATCGTATCATTATGAGCAAAAGAACAAAGTTTTTTTGGGAAAAGCGTACGAAATAGATGAAACAGTGCAATTTAAGGAGGATACACACGATGAGTGTAACAGTTGAAACTTTAGAAAAGAACATGGCAAAGCTGACAATTACCGTAGCAGCTGAAGAAATTGAAAAAGCTATGCAGGCTGTATACCTGAAGAATAAAGGCAGATACAGTGTACCTGGATTTAGAAAAGGTAAAGTATCCCGTACTGTTCTGGAAAGAATGTATGGCAAGGGCCTTTTTTACGAAGATGCAGTGAATTCCGTAATGCCTGAAGCATATGCAAAGGCTGTAGAAGAAAGCGGTCTGGACGTTGTTTCCGAACCTGCAATCAATTTCGTAGAAACAGATCCTGAAAAGGATCTGGTATTTACAGCAGAAGTAGCTGTTAAGCCCGAAGTTGTACTTGGTGAGTACAAAGGACTGGAAGTTCCCAAGGCTGACTTAACTGTAACAGAAGATGAAGTAATGGCTATCATCAAAAAAGAACAGGAAAAGAATGCGGTTAACAAGAATGTTGAAGGCCGTGCTGTTCAGTCCGGCGATATCACAACTATCGATTTTGAAGGCTTTGTAGACGGTGTTGCTTTTGAAGGCGGCAAAGGTACAGATTATCCTTTAACAATCGGTTCCAACACATTCATTCCCGGATTTGAAGATCAGATCATCGGCCATGAAATGGGTACAGAATTTGATGTGAATGTTACTTTCCCTGAAGATTATCAGGCTGAAGAATTAAAGGGCAAAGCAGCTGTATTCAAAGTAACAGTTAAGAAGATCGAAGAAAAAGAACTGCCTGAACTGGATGATGAATTTGCAGCAGAAGTTTCCGAATTTGAAACAATGGCTGAATACAAGGCTCATGTTGAAAAAGCAGAAGCTGAAAGAAAAGAAGTTGCAGCAGAACGTGCAAAAGAAGAAGCTGTTATCAATAAAGCAGTTGAGAATGCACAGATGGATATTCCGGATGCAATGGTAGTTACAGAAGCTAACAACATGATCAGAGAATTTGCAGGCAATCTGGAACGTCAGGGCCTGAACATGGAACAGTATCTGCAGTACTTTGGCCAGACAGAAGACGGCATGAGAGAACAGATGAAGCCCAACGCATTAAAGAGAATCCAGACAAGACTGGTTCTGGAAGCAATCGCAAAGGCTGAAGCGTTCGAAATCACTGAAGAAGAAGTGAATGCTGAAATCGAAAAGATGGCTTTACAGTACAATATGGAAGCAGAACAGGTAAAATCCGCAGTTAATGTGGAATACATTAAAGAAGATATTGCTTACAACAAAGCAAGCAAGTTATTAGTTGCTGAAGCAAAGGAAGTTTAATCTGACGGATTGACTTTCTGTGGATGCACGGGAATACTATAAAGAGGGGGTCTTATAAATGCCGGTTATTCCTTATGTAGTAGAAACCACCAGAAATGGTGAAAGATCCAGTGATATCTATTCCAGATTATTAAAAGAAAGAATTATTTTTCTGGATTCCGAGGTTACAGACCAGTCTGCAAGTGTAATTGTAGCACAGCTTCTGTATCTGGAATCAGAAGATCTTACAAAGGATATCAGTCTGTATATTAACAGCCCGGGTGGTTCCGTAACAGCAGGTATGGCTATCTACGATACTATGCAGTATATTAAGTGCGATGTATCTACCATCTGTATCGGTATGGCAGCCAGCATGGGAGCATTTCTGCTTTCAGGCGGTGCCAAAGGCAAGCGTTTTGCTCTGCCCAATGCAGAAATTATGATTCATCAGCCTTCAGGCGGCGCTCAGGGTCAGGCTACTGATATTAAGATCGTAGCAGACCGTATTATTGAAACCCGCAAGAAGTTAAATGAAATACTGGCGGCTAATACGGGTCAGCCTCTTTCTGTAATCGAGGTGGATACAGAAAGAGATCATTACATGTCAGCTGAAGAAGCAAAACAGTATGGACTGATCGATGCTGTTTTCGAGAGAAGATAAGATACCGATTCCCGCCAATCAGACGATTCTGCCGGTGCCAGTTTCAGACACCGGCAGGTTTTTATGGATGGAATTCAGATAGTAGCGGAGCGGGATTCCGCGCATGAAAACCGGTATGCGATCAGTAAAAAAGGCATACCTTTTTTCCGACTTATTAACTTTTACCCTTTGGGCATCCCGTATTTATGCCCTTCGGGCTGACTTTATGAGGTAATTTTAGAAAGCGCGGTGCTATAATGGCAAATAAATATGAAGAAAAAATAAGGTGTTCTTTTTGTGGAAAACCACAGGAAAAAGTAAGAAAACTGTTTGCCTCAGGTTCTCAGAGAGGCATTTATATTTGTAATCAGTGTATTGAAGATTGTGCAGACCTGCTGGACAATGAATATAATGATTTCGCGGAAGAGGCTTATCAGGCAGAAGGCGGTCTGAATCTTCTTAAACCGAAGGAAATCAAACGTTACCTTGACGATTATGTAGTGGGGCAGGAGGATGCGAAAAAAGTCCTTGCTGTTTCCGTTTACAATCATTATAAAAGAATTAGTGCTCCCCCGTCTGACGATGAGGTGGAAATCCAGAAGAGTAATATTCTGATGCTTGGTCCTACCGGCTCCGGCAAGACCTTTCTGGCACAGACTCTGGCAAAGCTTCTGAATGTTCCGTTCGCAATCGCAGATGCCACCACTTTAACTGAAGCAGGTTATGTAGGTGAGGATGTGGAGAATATTCTGTTAAAGCTGATTCAGTCTGCTGATTATGATATCAGTCGTGCAGAATATGGTATTGTCTATATTGACGAAATTGACAAAATCACGAAAAAGTCTGAAAATGTCTCCATCACCCGTGATGTATCAGGTGAAGGCGTACAGCAGGCTTTATTAAAGATTCTGGAAGGAACCGTGGCCAGTGTTCCCCCTCAGGGAGGAAGAAAGCATCCCCATCAGGATATGTATCAGATCGATACAACCAATATTTTATTTATCTGCGGCGGTGCATTTGATGGTCTGGAAAAGATTATTGAAAATCGTATGGGAAGCAATTCCATCGGCTTTAATGCAGAAGTGCATGAAAAGAACAATGCAGATGCAATCCGTCTGCTGAAGGATGTGCTCCCTCAGGATCTGACCAAATTCGGCCTGATTCCTGAATTTGTAGGTCGTGTTCCCGTTGTTGTAACACTTGACCTGTTAGATAAGAAAGCGCTGGAGAAAATCCTGACAGAACCGAAAAATGCGATTACAAAGCAGTACAAAAAACTGTTTGAGATGGATGGCGTAGCTCTGGAATTTGATGCGGAAGCGATTGGAGAAATTGCACTTCGTTCTCAGGAACGAAAAACCGGCGCCAGAGGTCTGCGTGCGATTATGGAAAAAGTTATGCAGGATGTTATGTATGAAATTCCTTCTGATGACAATATCGGCAAATGCCGTATTACAAAGGAAGTGGTGGATGGAACGGGTGAACCCGTTATCACATATCGTACAGATGAAGTGGATACAGATTCCGATTCTACAAGCGCATAACGCAACAACGTAAAATTTATGAACCGGATGGAGTAAAAAGCGAGCTGCTGTCTGCATCAGCGAAGAGCAAACAGCAAACAGCAAGTAGCAAATAGCAAGTAGCAAACAGCGAAGAAGCTCTGTCGGATTCATTAGGAGGCAAATTTATGAAAGTCCCTGTTATTGCATTAAGAGGCCTGACAGTCCTTCCGGGTATGGTAGTTCATTTTGATGCCAGCCGGAAAATGTCAATTGAAGCCGCGCAGAAGGCGATGGCTTCAGGACAGAAGGTTCTTCTGGTACTGCAGAAGGATATTACTGTTGAAAATCCGGTTTTTGAGGACCTTTATTCGATGGGTACGCTGGCTCGTGTAAAACAGCTTATCAAGATGCAGGGAAATGTACTGCGGATTATGGTGGAAGGTCTTGAAAGAGTTGAATTGATGAGTCTGGATACAGATGGCGAGTATCTGACCGGTGAGATGGAATTCAGACCGAGAGGCGATATCAACAGAGAACTGGAGTATAATCAGCAGGAAGCGATGCTTCGTATTCTGAAAGAGGATCTGGAGAAATATGGTGCTGACAGTTCATTGGGAAAACAGGCAATTCCACATCTGATGGAATGTAAAAATCTGGCAGACCTGCTTTCACAGCTGTTGATCACATTTCCATTTTCAGTGGAATCCAGACAGCAGATTCTGGAGATTTCAGGCTATGAAGAGCTGTATATGTATGTTTTGAAGCTGATTCGTGAAGAAACGGTAATCAATCAGATTAAAAAAGAGTTTCAGATGAAGGTGAAAGAACATATCGATAAGTCTCAGAAGGAGTATATTCTGCGCGAGCAGATGAAGGTGATCCGCGAGGAGCTTGGCGAGGACATCAGCAATGTCAATGACGCAGATGAATACGCAAAGAGAGCGGAGAAGCTGAAGGCTCCTAAAGAGGTAAAGGAAATTCTTGCCAAGGAGATCAGCCGTTTTCGTATGATTCCAAACGGCAGCCAGGAGGGAACCGTTTCACGCAACTATATAGAAGCGCTTCTGGAGCAGCCCTGGAATAAGGTGAGCAGAGATAACAATGATACAGTCCGTGCCCGCCGGATTCTGGATGAAGATCATTACGGTATGGAAGAAATCAAAAAACGTATCGTAGAATATCTGGCAGTTCGTGCCGTGACAAAGAAAGGCGATGCGCCGATCATCTGTCTGGCAGGCCCGCCCGGAACCGGAAAGACATCAATTGCCCGTTCCGTGGCAAGATCACTGAATAAAAAGTATGTTCGCGTATGTCTCGGCGGTGTTCGGGATGAAGCGGAAATCCGGGGTCATCGCAGAACCTATATCGGTTCCATGCCCGGACGAATTGCGGAAGCGCTGAAACAGGCAGGAACCTCCAATCCGCTGATTTTGTTAGATGAGATCGATAAAGTCAGCAGTGATTATAAAGGAGATACCTCCGCAGCTTTACTGGAGGTTCTGGACAGCGAACAGAACAGCCATTTCCGTGATCATTTTATTGAAGTACCGATTGATCTTTCACAGGTATTGTTTATTGCAACTGCGAATGATATTTCCAGTATTCCGCGACCTTTATATGACCGTATGGAAGTTATTGAGGTCAGCAGTTATACCGAGAATGAAAAATACCACATCGCAGTGGAGCATCTGATTGGCAAGCAGATGGAGAAAAACGGCCTGAAGGAAGGTCAGATGACCATTACAGAGGAAGCTCTGAAACGGATCATCCATAATTATACAAGAGAAGCGGGTGTGCGTAACCTCGAAAGAAGAATCGCAGATATCTGCCGCAAGGTAGTGTGTGAAATTCTGGAAGAAGGAAAAACATCCGTAACCGTAGATACAGAAGATCTGAACCATTATCTGGGTCTTGAAAAGGTTAATTTTGAGTCAGTGAATGAAGAAGATGAGGTAGGAATCGTACGCGGTCTGGCATGGACCAGCGTAGGCGGAGATACTCTTCAGATTGAAGTAAACCTGATTCCGGGAAGCGGCAAACTGCAGCTGACCGGTCAGCTTGGAGATGTGATGAAGGAATCCGCTCAGATTGCTCTGACATACGTAAAGTCTGTTGCATCTCAGTATGGTGTGGACAAAGAATACTTTGACCAGCATGATATTCATGTACATATTCCTGAAGGTGCAGTACCGAAAGACGGTCCCAGCGCCGGTATCACCATGACCACTGCGATTTTATCCGCAGTAACCGGCAAAAAGGTGTATGCCGACCTCGCAATGACAGGCGAAGTAACCTTAAGAGGCCGCGTACTTCCAATCGGCGGCTTAAAAGAAAAGCTTCTCGCAGCCAAAATGGCCGGAATCCACAACGTACTGGTACCGGTAAAGAATACTCCCAATGTAGGAGAACTGGCAAGTGAAGTAACCGACGGTCTGAATATCACTTATGTAGGACATATGAATGAAGTAATAGATAATGCATTTGTGGGGTAGCAGATTTGGTTTCCTGGACAGAGTGTTCAGGGGACGCCAAAGCCTGATGATACGAAATCCCTATAGGAGCTAAGTGGCCTTCGGCCAATGCTCCTGCCGGGATTTGTATCATCAGGCTTTGGCTGGTTTTTGGGGGGAAATACTCTGTCTATGAAACATGATCTGCATGGGGGAGTGGGGCGTGTGCTTGTGTGGTTTGTGTGCTTGTGTGGTTGTGAGGGTTGTGAGAGGTGTATTGAGATTTGTGTTGAGTGCTGTGTTCTGAGATCGGATAAAATCCTTACGTATCATTTGAGCCGTTCTGCAGTCCTGCCGGAGGTTTTATCGTGGAAGGAGACTGGACTCCCACCAACACAAATCGCTTATAACTCATCACTTATAGAAGAGAGATTCTTATCAAATTTTTATGTAAAAAAGAAGAAATCAACCGCCCATCTCCTTCAAGCGGTGCCGTTTTATGACAGAGAACTTTATCAAAACCAGCATGGAAGCTGCGATGCAAGTCCTGTAGTGGAACATTGGGTCCATGGACCCAGTTCCCGGAAGGACTTCGTATCGCAGCTTCCATGCGTCCCCTGGACATCTCTCTCTGTCCTAAAAAACAAACCCGCTCATCCCCACTGTATAACTCCGCAGCCGATTTTTTCTCCGGAGCTGCCTGCGGGCTGGGTTGTGAAATCATCAGGGTTTTGGTGTATGATAATAGAACGCCCGATGATCTGGGAGAGGGTGAGAGATTCCGTATAAAAGATACTGAATGCATAGCCTTCATTTCCGAGCAGGGGAGGTAAATCTCCTGCATGTTTGGGATGCGGAAGGGAATTGGGATTATAGTGTTCTCCTGTCTGGTCAAACGGGAGCGTACAATCTCCAATCTGGTGAATATGCATACCGTAAAAAGAGGGGGCAGTTAGGCTGCCAAAAGAGTTGATTTCATTGCCGAAAAGATTCTGCGGCTGGTTTTTTTGCTGGCTTTGTGGCTGGCTTTGAGGGTTTGGTGTCTGAATGGAAAAGGGCAGATTGAAAAGTTCGGCCTGAATCAGCAGCCCGATATAGCTGGTCTGATAAAAAAACACATTTCCGTATAAATCCGGATGATCCTGATTTCCGGAAATCCAGGCGACCGCATCAGGCGGCGTCTGAGAAAGCGTATCAATAAAATAAGATGCAGGAGTAACAGGATTCAAAGCAAACTCCTAAAATAGCATTTCTTTATCATATGCATTTCGGACGAAAAAGTATTTGATTTGATACCACGAATTAATCTATTATTACACAATCCCCGCACAAACACTCAAAATCGGCTGGTTTACTGCGCAAATCGCAGCCTTCTCATGTTTGCACGGGGATACCTCCTGCTATAAAATTACAGCAGAACTACGGCAGAACTGTAGCAAAACCACAGCAAAATGGCTGTAGAACTACAACGGCGGAATTACAGTAATATCCTGTGAAAGGGACCATAGAGAACGCCGGCACTTAACGATCGGGCTGTCTGAAAGACAGTTCGAGAGTTTAGTACCGCTGCGTTCGATCCAAGCGAGAGCGGGTCCCCGAACAGGATATTACTGTAATGGAGCCCTCACATATCTGCCCCAGGAATTACTCCATCTCATCCATCATATGCTGAATCTTATTGCGTACATATGCTCCGAGGAATTTCTTTTCTTCTTTGCTTAACTGTTTGGGATAAATCGGTTCTCCAAACTGAATCTGAATATGAGAGGGAGAGATATACGGCACATGTTTTTCAAATACGTCATCCGTCCCTTTAAAAGCAACGGGAATGATGGCACAGCCTGATTTCTCAGAAATTTTCATACTGCCCTCTTTAAATTCAAGCATTTCCTCTGTCTGGCTGCGTGTGCCTTCGGGGAAAATCCAAATGGAGGTTCCTTTTTTAACCATATCAATACCCTGAAGGATGGTTTTCAGACCTTCTTTAACATTCTTGCGGTCTAAAAACAGACAGCTGATGAGGCGCATCCAATCCCTCAGAAGCGGGAATCGCTCCATCTCCTTTTTGGCGACAAATCCGCAGGGAGTGTCGAGGTTTGCATAACCGGAAACAATGTCAAAATAGCTTCGGTGGTTTGCAACATATAAAACCGGTTCATCGGGAATGTGCTCCTTGCCGGTTACAGTTACTCTTGATCCTGTTGCGCCCAGAACAAGCTTGAAAATCCATCGAACCATTCTGCTGGCAATCAGGTCATTTCGTTCTTTATGATTTTCATTGGTAGCTTTTAGAAAAAGCATAACCGGAATTGCCAGAATCAGGTACAAACCGATGAGAAGGGCGACTAAAATCAATCTTATCATAGTAATGTACTCCTATCGTATTTCAATTTGCTGTCATAAAAATCCATAACAGCAGAACTGTTTTTAGTATATCATAAAGGGGGATTTTGGGGAAGAAGTTTTTAAGTGGTTACGGTGAGGCACTCTTTGAAATTATTTTTCTGTTCACATCATCCGCTATTTCCAGGCTGGATACAACTATGTGTTTTGCAGGAATAGGGAGAGTTATGATTTTGTCAGAGCTGCTCAACAAAGAAAAGGTCTTATAAAAGGCTATCCTTGTAATGGCTTTTCTGATATTTCTTCCGATACTGCGCAGGAGTCATTTTTAGCTCTTTTTTAAATTGTTCGGTAAACCAGCTTTGTGAGGAAAATGATAGTTTTTGGCTGATATGGGCGCAGGAATCCTGTGAGTAGCGTAAAAGAAAACAGGCCTTTTTGATTTTTTCATTGCGTATATAGGATTTCAGGGAACAGCCCTTCTGCTCCAGAAATAAATGCTGGATACGGGATAAACTGTATCCGCAGGCATTTGAAAGCTGTACAAAATTAATTTTTTCAAAAATATGGTCGGCTATATACTGGATTGTATATTTAACAGCCGGATGATAGACCGCGTTATATTTCTGAAAACAGGAAACCTCTTCCGTATACTCTTTCAGCATAGTCTGATTCAGGAGCGCCAGGTCTTCCGGCCTTTTTTGGTCTCTTGCCTTTTTAAAATACTTTTGGCTAAGTGCAACCCCACGGTTTACATCCATTCCTCCAATTAATGCAGCTGTAAAAGTGCTGCCTATTAAGTAGAAAAAGAGATTCTGCTGCAGAGAAGGATAGTTCTTTAACAAGTCCTGATAATAGTTGAAAAATACCTTTTGCTGTGTACAGTCTTCCAGTTCTGTGAGATCTCCGGTTATAATACAGGAAATAATTTCAGAAAAAAGGCAGACAGGATGTTCTTTTAAGTAGGTTTCTTCTAATTGGTTTAATAGCCATTCCACTTCAATGTTCCAATCGGTTTCCATATCGTGATCATGGACACTTCTTTTGTTGTTTGTTATCATAATTTCTCCTTTACTTGTCAGAAAATTCAGATAATTATTTGCACTGCAGCGCAAAACTGATAATAACAGCAGAAATGAGATATAATTTCCTTGCCAGATTCATTATAATAAAAACAATATTAAGACAGGAGGTTCATTATAATGAAACGATTAGAGGATAAGGTATGTATTGTTACCGGTGCAAGCAGCGGTATTGGTAAGGCAACAGCGGAGCTTTTTGCGGCCGAAGGGGCAAAACTTGCCGTGTGTGCCCGTACGGAATCAAAATTAATGGCAGCGGCAGAAACTTTCAGAGCGTGCGGGGCAAAGGATGTTTTGGCAATACCATGTGATGTAGGTGTTCCCGAACAGCTGGAAAACTTCTTTTTACAGATTAAAAAGAAGTTTGGAAGAGTAGATGTTCTGGTAAACAATGCACAGGCTTCTGATGCGATGATCCCTTTTATGGAGACATCTCTGGAAAGTCTGCAATTTTCTTTAAAATCTGGTCTCTTTGCTCCGTGGAGCATGATGCAGTTATGTTTTCCGCTGATGAAAGAGCATGGAGGTTCTATTATCAATTTCAGCAGTGCTTCCATTAATGGAACAGCAGGTTTTTCTGCTTATGCTGCAGCTAAAGGTGCAATATCAGCTTTATCACGTGTTGTGGCAAATGAGTGGGGACAATACAATATTCGTGTTAACATTTTGTATCCTTTAAGTCTGACCGATACAGCAAAAGAATCTTATTCAGAAGAAATCCGCAAAAATATTGAAAATGTCAGTATTAGTAAGTCACCGTTAAAACGGGTAGGTGATGCTAAAAAAGATATCGCACCTGTTGTATTATTTTTAGCATCTGATGAAAGCCGTTGGATCACAGGTCAGGAAATTTGTGCGGAAGGCGGTGCTAATATCAGTCGTTAACGCGTTAGCAAAGCGGGAACAGACCAGCGTTCTTGCTTCGGGCCGTTTAAATGAAGAATCCTGTAAAAAAGGATTCTTCGTTTAAACGAAGGGATTCATACCACTTTCTTTCCACAAAACATCAATTAAATGAGCAAGGAAAAAGCTTGCATCTTCATCATTATTCTGAAATTCATTATTCCGAGATTCTTTATTTAGATAAAATCCAATTGCTCCTGCTGTTATAAATGAGAGGAGCGCTTCAAAATCAGGCAGGAGCTTAAGCTCAGGTTTTAGCTGGTACAGATGCTCCTGTAAACAATTCTGATGTCGTATCATAAATTCCATCTTAACATTGGCACTGTTCTGGCTGATGATCTGTCCAAATGGATGGGACATCATTCTTTTGTAGGTGAAGGAAATATAGTCATGAGGTTTTTTCAATAATAAAAGTAATTGTTCATCATCTCCGATGATCAGTTCAATGACTTCCTGTTCTAATTCATAAATGAGACTTTGTATACTGTCATAATGAAGGTAAAAAGTTGTTTTATTTATTTCTGCTTTTTCCGTCAGAGCTTTGACAGTTATTTTGTTGAGTTCATATTGCTTACACAGTTCATAGAATGCTGTTTGAATACTGCGCAGGGTTTTTGTTACACGTAAATCTGGTTTTTTCTTCAAATAAACAACTTTTTTCATAGTAATTGGTTTAAACTCCTTTCTGACAATACTGCTGATTGAAATAAAGTTATTATCTATTATAATGAACATAAGTTGATTAATCAACCCGGATTTATTTAAAATGACGATTCATTTTCAAAAGGAGGTATTTTATGGGCAGATTAGAAGGGAAAGTTGTACTAATAACAGGGTGCAGTGCGGGAATTGGAAAGCAGGTTGCATTAAAATTTGCAGAGGAAGGGGCGAAGCTGGTAATCGATGCGCGTCGTGAGGAGCGATTGATGGAAAGCAAGACACTTTGCGAGGAGCGAGGAGGCGAAGTGCTGGCAATTCCGGGGGATTTATGCAGTATGGAACATTTAAAAGAGATGGTGGATGGTGCAATTAAAAAATTTGGAAAAATTGATGTTTTAATTAATAATGCATGTCTTAATACGCAAGGAGAGTCGATATTGGATACTCCGGATGGGAGACTTCGTTCCATTATGAGTGTCAACTATTTTGCAACCTGGAATCTGATGAAATTATGTTACCCTCATATGAAAGCAAATGGAGGAGGCAGCATTGTGAATATCTGTTCAGGCGCAGGTGTAATGGGAATGAGTGGTTTTGGTCCGTATGCATCATCAAAAGAAGCTGTAAGAGGTTTATCCAGAGTAGCAGCAAGAGAGTGGGGGCCGGATCACATTCGGGTGAATGTAGTATGCCCCGGCTGTATGACGGATACGATTCAGGAGGTTGGATACGATTCAATTATGGAGAAAATGGCTCAGTCAGCACCATTAAGAAGCTGTGGGGATGCTTATGAGGATGTAGCGCCGGTGTATCTTTTCTTTGCTTCAGATGATTCAAAACATGTGACAGGACAAACATTATGTGTGGATGGCGGAACGACTATTACACCGTAAAAGGAGGTATCCATGTATCAGATTATTAAAAAAGTGCGGTTAAATCCAACGGTTACAATGATGGAAATTCATGCTCCTTATGTCGCTGTGAAAGCGGAGCCTGGTCAGTTTATTATTTTACGTGTCAATGAAGAAGGAGAACGGATTCCGTTGACCATCGCAGGATATGACAGGATAAACGGAACTGTTCGGATAATTTTTCAGATTGTAGGGGCAACAACGCTTCTTTTGAATGAAAAGAATGAGGGAGAGTATATTCAGGATTTTGCGGGTCCTTTAGGTGTTCCTACCCGCACGGAAGGCCTGAAGAAAGTCTGTATCACCGGAGGTGGAGTGGGATGCGCAATTGCTCTTCCTATTGCACAGAAGCTCTCTGCTCAGGGTTGTGAGGTTACTTCTATTATTGGTTTCCGTTCCAGAGATCTGTTGATACTGGAAGATGAGTTTCGACGTGCATCCAAACGCCTGTATGTGATGACTGACGATGGTTCATACGGACAGAAAGGAAATGTCTGTATGCCCTTAAATGAAATGCTCTCAGCAGGGGAATGCTTTGATGAGATCATTACAATTGGGCCATTGATCATGATGAAATTTGTAACGGAAGCAGTGCGGCCGATGAATATTCCATGTACGGCATCTATGAATCCCATTATGATTGATGGAACGGGAATGTGTGGAGGCTGCAGGCTTTCATTAAATCAGAACGGACAGAAGATAACCAAATTTGCCTGTGTGGATGGACCGGATTTTAATGCCTATGAGATTGACTTTGATGAGGCAATATCCAGAAATGCGATGTATAAAGAATTTGAACGTCATGCCTATGAAGCAAATTGTAATCTTTTAAAGAAAGGAAAAATGTGAAATGGCTGATATTAATAAAAGTAAGGTGAAAAATCCGATGCCTTCGCAGGATCCGGAAGTACGCGCTCATAATTTCATGGAGGTAACGCTGGGTTACGATGAAAATACCGCTTTAGATGAAGCAAGAAGATGTTTAAATTGTAAAAACAGTCCCTGCGTAAAAGGCTGTCCGGTTAATGTCAGTATTCCTGAGTTTATTGAAAAAATCAAGGAACATGATTTTGAAGGTGCGTATCAGGTCATCAGCCGTTCCTCCTCGCTTCCGGCTGTATGTGGCAGAGTCTGTCCGCAGGAAAGTCAGTGTGAATGTGAATGTGTTCGAGGGAAGAAAGGTGAGTCCGTAGCAATTGGAAGATTGGAGCGCTTTGTGGCAGACTGGCATAATCAGCACCAGAAAAATGCTTTGCAGAAAACGGCTTCAAATGGACACAGGGTAGCAATCGTAGGTTCGGGTCCATCCGGTCTTACCTGTGCCGGTGATTTGGCTAAAAAGGGATATCAGGTGTCTGTGTTCGAAGCATTACATACAGCAGGCGGCGTGCTGGTATATGGAATTCCTGAATTCCGTTTACCGAAAGCAATTGTCCAAAAAGAAGTGGATAATCTGCTCCAGATGGGTGTATCAATAGAAACCAATATGATTATTGGAAAAACTTTGACAGTGGACGAGTTGTTTGAAAATGGTTATGAAGCTGTTTTTATTGGTTCAGGAGCAGGGCTTCCTAATTTTATGGAAATCTCCGGAGAATCTCTGAAAGGCGTATATTCTGCAAATGAATTTCTGACACGTTCCAATCTTATGAAAGCATATAAAGAAGATCCGGTTACTCCTATTATGAAAGGCGGCAGGGTCGCAGTTGTAGGAGGCGGCAATGTAGCCATGGATGCGGCCAGAACAGCATTAAGACTTGGCGCAGAAGCAGTTTATATCGTATATCGGCGTTCTATGGAAGAACTTCCCGCTCGTCATGAAGAAGTGGAGCATGCAAAGGAGGAAGGAATCCAATTCCATCTGTTAAATAATCCGGTAGAAATTCTGGGTAATGAACAGGGATTTGTAACGGGAATAAGATGTATCCGCATGGAACTTGGAGAGCCTGATGAAAAAGGCCGCCGCAGACCGGTTCCGATAGAGGGAAGTGAATTCTTACTGGATGTAGATACTGTGGTAATATCAATTGGAACCTCTCCGAATCCTCTGATCAAATCTACAACAGAGGGGCTTGAAGTAAATCGACATGGCGGATTTATTGTAGAAGAAAACACTGGCGCCACAACAAAAGAGGGCGTTTTTGCCGGAGGTGATGCAGTAACAGGCGCTGCTACCGTAATTTCTGCTATGGGAGCAGGAAAAACAGCGGCAAAAGCAATCGATGAATATTTAAAAAGAAAAAATCTTTAAGTTTTATTCCTGCGGTTTATCTCCTGCGGTTTCTTGCCTCTTGACATCCACCCTTAAAATCGCTATAATTATGCGTAGTTCATAAACTGGAAGAATCTGTACATCTGATGCATATCAGAGCAGAGAGGATTCCATTTGCGAGCGCAGATAAAAGCGATGACAGAGACAGTGCAGATTAGTGAAGAAATCAGATAAACATGTAAAATTGCAGGGATTGCAGAATTGCAGCGATTGCTGATTTCCGGGAGACTGACAGCGAGCCGGGCGTGGTGGAAGCCGGCGGGTTTTCAATTTGCAGATCACTCTCAAGCTGCAGGCCAAGAAAGCAGAGCTTCATCAAAAGCAGGCGCCGCGCCGAAAGCAGGCACAAAACCGGATGAAGAGCAGCTGCACAAGCCGTGCCGGAGTCCCGCCGTTAAAGGGAACAAACTTGTTTGAGTTGGTGGTATAGCGAAGATTCTATGACTTCGTCCAGATTGGGCGGAGTCTTTTTTATTATAATAGGAAATTGCATTTCCTATATCACCCCATCCTTAATATGATAAACAGTCATTGGAGGTAATTGTTATGTATCAGAAAGTCTCGACCGATTTGAAATTTGTTGAGAGAGAAAAAGAAGTATTGAAATTCTGGGAAGAGAACCAGATCTTCCAGAAGAGTATTGATTCCCGTAAAGAAGGACCGACCTACACATTTTACGACGGTCCGCCGACTGCTAACGGCAAGCCGCATATCGGTCATGTTGAAACCCGTGTTATCAAAGATATGATTCCGAGATATCATGCAATGAAGGGTGCAATGGTTCCCCGTAAAGCAGGCTGGGATACTCACGGTCTGCCGGTAGAGCTGGAAGTTGAAAAACGTCTGGGTCTGGATGGCAAGGAGCAGATTGAAGAATACGGTCTGGAGCCGTTTATCCAGCATTGTAAGGAAAGCGTATGGAAATATAAGGGAATGTGGGAAGAATTTTCCGATATCGTTGGTTTCTGGGCTGATATGGAAAAACCCTATGTTACGTATGAAAACTCTTATATTGAATCCGAATGGTGGTCATTAAAGCAGATCTGGGAAAAGGGACTGCTGTACAAGGGCTTTAAAATCGTACCGTACTGCCCTCGCTGCGGTACTCCTCTGTCAAGCCACGAAGTAGCACAGGGCTACAAGCTGGTAAAAGAGCGTTCTGCAATCGTACGTTTCAAGGTTGTCGGTGAAGATGCTTATTTCCTGGCATGGACCACAACTCCCTGGACACTGCCTTCCAACGTGGCTCTTTGTGTAAATCCGGAAGAAACCTACTGCAAGGTAAAAGCAGCAGACGGCTATACCTATTACATGGCGGAAGCACTGCTTGACAAGGTTCTTGGCGGACTGGCAGAAGAAGGAAAACCTGCTTACGAAGTGCTGGAAAAATACACAGGTAAGGATCTGGAATACAAAGAATATGAAGCTTTGTTTACCTGTGCGGCAAAGGAAGCAGAAAGACAGAAATTAAAAGGACATTATGTGACCTGTGATACGTATGTAACGATGTCAGATGGTACCGGTATCGTTCATATCGCACCTGCTTTCGGTGAAGACGATGCGAATGTAGGACGCCGCTACAACCTGCCTTTCGTTCAGATGGTTAACGGAAAAGGCGAGATGACAGAACAGACCGAATATGCGGGTATGTTTGTAAAGGATGCGGATCCGGTTATCCTGAAAGATCTGGATGCGGCAGGCAAGCTGTTTGATGCGCCGAAATTCGAGCATGATTATCCCTTCTGCTGGAGATGCGATACTCCGCTGATCTATTACGCAAGAGACAGCTGGTTTATCCGTATGACAGCTGTAAAAGATCAGCTGATCCGCAATAACAACACGATCAACTGGGTTCCCGAAGCAATCGGCAAGGGCCGTTTCGGCGACTGGCTGGAAAATGTACAGGATTGGGGTCTTTCCCGTAACCGTTACTGGGGTACTCCCTTAAATATCTGGGAGTGTGAGTGTGGAAAGAGACATGCAGTCGGCAGCATTGCGGAGTTAAAAGAGATGTCCTCCAACTGCCCTGATGATATCGAGCTGCATCGCCCTTATATCGATGCGGTTACCATCAAATGTCCTGACTGCGGCAAGGAAATGCACCGTGTACCTGAGGTAATCGACTGCTGGTATGACAGCGGTTCCATGCCTTTTGCACAGCATCATTATCCTTTTGAAAATCAGGATCTGTTTGAAGCGCAGTTCCCCGCTGACTTTATTTCCGAGGCCGTAGACCAGACAAGAGGATGGTTCTACTCCCTGCTTGCAATTTCAACCCTGATCTTTGACAAGGCTCCCTTCAAAAACGTAATCGTTATGGGTCATGTTCAGGATAAGGACGGACAGAAGATGTCCAAAACAAAAGGCAATGCGGTTGATCCCATGGAGGCTCTGCAGCAGCACGGCGCAGACGCGATCCGCTGGTATTTCTACACAAGCTCCGCACCGTGGCTTCCCAAGCGTTTCCATGACGGCGCAGTAACAGAAGGTCAGCGTAAATTCATGGGTACTCTGTGGAACACCTATGCATTCTTCGTACTGTATGCAAATATCGACGGATTTGACGCAACAAAATACACTCTGGAATATGATAAATTATCCGTTATGGATAAATGGCTGCTTTCCAAGCTGAATCTGGTTGTAAAGGGCGTAGACGCAAACCTTGCGGCTTACCGTATTCCCGAAGCAGCAAGACTGCTGGAAGAATTCGTTGATGATATGAGCAACTGGTACGTAAGACGAAGCAGAGAACGTTTCTGGGCAAAAGGAATGCCTCAGGATAAGGTCAATGCATACATGACTCTGTACACCGCGCTGGTAACGATTTCCAAGGCAGCAGCTCCTATGATTCCTTTCATGACAGAGCAGATTTACAGAAATCTGGTCTGCTCACTGGATAAAACTGCTCCGATCAGTGTGCATCTGTGCGACTTCCCCGAAGTAAACGAGGCGTACATTGACACAGAACTGGAAGAATACATGGAAACCGTTCTGAAGGTTGTTGTAATGGGCCGCGCATGCCGTAACGGTGCGAATATTAAGAACAGACAGCCAATCGGTCAGATGTTCGTAAAGAGCGATGTGGTACTGCCCGAATACTATCAGGCGATTGTCGCAGAAGAACTGAATGTAAAGAAAATCGTATTTACAGACGATGTAAGAAGCTTTACCTCCTATAGCTTCAAGCCTCAGATGCGTACCGTCGGCCCCAAATACGGTAAGCTGTTAGGCAAGATCAAAGGTCTGCTTGCAGGTCTGGATGGAAACAGCGCAATGGATGAATTAAATGCTTCCGGCGCACTGAAATTTGATATCGATGGAACAGAAGTGGTATTAACAAAAGAAGATCTGCTGATTGATACTGCTCAGATCCCCGGGTTCGTGTCAGAACAGGATAAGAATGTAACGGTTGTACTGGATACCAATCTGACTCCCGAGCTGATCAAAGAAGGTATGCTGCGCGAGATCGCAAGTAAGATCCAGACCATGCGTAAAGAAGCAGATTTCCAGATCACAGATCATATTATCATTTATGCAGCAGATAATGCAGAAATGGAAGAACTGATGACAGAACACGCAGAAGAATTAAAGGGCTATGTTCTGGCAGATCGTATTGTAACCGGTTCTGTAGAGGGCTACAGTAAAGAATGGAATGTAAACGGGCACAAGGTAACACTTGGTGTTAAGGTGAATGCATAGTCAGATAGAATGCATACGATATGAAGATATCATGTATGAAGGCAGGGCTGCACTGTATGAAAATGCAGTGGGCACTGCCGCTTCTGCGGCGGAAAGGAGATTCCCCCATGATAAAATTAGAAAAAAAAGAATTTAAAAGAGACGTTAAGGATTTTCTGAAGAACTTTTACCGCAAAACGATAGAAGATGCAGACAATCATCAGATTTTTAATGCAGTTGCCTACGCTCTGAAAGAGGTAATCGTAGAAGACTGGATGGCTACCCATAAGGCATATGATGATCAGGATGCAAAAATGGTATACTACCTGTCCATGGAATTTCTGATGGGCCGCGCACTGGGCAATAATATTATTAACCTGCAGGCATCCGATACCGTAAAGCAGGCATTGGAAGAGCTGGGACTGGATCTGAATGAAATTGAGGATGCGGAGCGGGATTACGCACTCGGCAACGGCGGTCTTGGCCGTCTTGCTGCCTGCTTCCTGGATTCTCTTGCAACACTGGGTTATCCTGCATATGGCTGCGGTATCCGTTATAAATATGGTATGTTCAAGCAGGAAATCCGTGACGGCTATCAGAAGGAAGTTCCGGATGACTGGCTGAAATACGGAAATCCTTTTGAAATCCGCCGTGATGAATATGCAAAAGAAGTCAAATTCGGCGGTTATGTAACGGTAAGAAAGGATGAAAACGGACGCGACCAGTTTATACAGGAAGGTTATCAGGCAGTTCGTGCAATTCCCTACGATCTTCCTATTATAGGATATGGCAATCACGTAGTAAATACTCTGCGTATCTGGGATGCGGAGCCTGTTACAAGCTTTAACCTGGAAGATTTCGGACGCGGCGATTACAAAAAAGCGGTAGAATCCGAGAATCTGGCTAAAAACATCGTAGAGGTTCTTTATCCCTGCGATGACCATTATGCAGGAAAAGAACTGCGTCTGAAACAGCAGTATTTCTTTATTTCTGCCTCTGTTCAGACTGCAATCAGAAAATATCTGAAGAATCCGAAGCATACAGACCTTCACAAGTTCTATGAAAAGGCCTGCTTCCAGTTAAATGACACCCATCCTACCGTAGCAGTACCTGAACTGATGCGTATTCTGATGGACGAATATCATTTTACATGGGACGAGGCGTGGGATGTTACCACAAAGACCTGCGCATACACGAACCATACCATTATGGCAGAAGCTCTGGAAAAATGGCCGATCGAGCTGTTCTCCCGTCTGCTTCCCCGTATCTATCAGATCGTAGAAGAAATCAACAGACGCTTCTGCAAACAGATTTATGACAGATATCCGAGCTGTGCACAGGAAAAGATCAGCAAAATGGCAATTATTTACGACGGACAGGTTAAGATGGCCAATATGGCGATTGTTGCCGGCTTCTCTGTAAATGGCGTTGCCAGACTGCATACTGAGATTCTGAAGCATCAGGAGCTGAAGGATTTCTATGAGATGTACCCTGAAAAATTCAATAATAAGACGAATGGTATCACACAGCGCCGTTTTCTGCTCCACGCAAATCCGCTGTTATCCGACTGGGTAACCGGTAAGATCGGCGATGGATGGATTACCGACCTGTCTCAGATGAAAAAGCTGGAAGAGTACGCAACGGATCCCAGAAGCAAAGCGGAATTTATGCAGATCAAATATCTGAACAAAGTCCGCCTGGCAAAATACATCAAGGAACATAACGGAATTGATGTAGATCCCCGCTCCATTTTCGACGTACAGGTAAAACGACTGCATGAATACAAACGTCAGCTGTTAAATATTCTGCATGTTATGTATCTGTACAATCAGTTAAAGAGCAATCCCGGCATGGAATTTTATCCCCGCACCTTTATTTTCGGCGCGAAGGCAGCAGCAGGCTACCGCATTGCAAAGCTGACGATCAAGCTGATCAACAGCGTAGCTGAAGTAATCAACAATGACAGAAGCATCGACGGCAAGATCAAAGTGGTATTTATTGAAGATTACCGCGTATCCAACGCAGAATGGATTTTCGCCGCATCTGATGTCAGCGAACAGATCTCCACAGCCAGCAAGGAAGCTTCCGGTACCGGCAATATGAAATTCATGTTAAACGGCGCTCTTACTCTGGGAACCATGGACGGCGCTAACGTGGAAATCGTAGAAGAAGTAGGCGAAGACTACGCATTTATCTTCGGTATGTCCGCAGATGAAGTAATTGGCTACGAGAAAAATGGCGGTTACAATCCGATGGATATTTTCAATAACGATATGGAAATCCGCCGCGTGCTGATGCAGCTGATCAACGGCTACTACGCACCCGATGACCCGGAGCGTTTCCGCGATCTGTACAATTCACTGCTGAATACGCTCAGCACATCAAAGGCAGATACCTATTTCATTCTGAAGGATTTCCATTCCTACGCAGACGCACAGAAACGGGTAGAAGCAGCGTACAGAAACAGCGACTGGTGGGCAGAAGCTGCCATCCGCAACGTAGCAAACGTAGGCAAATTCTCATCTGACCGTACAATTCAGGATTATGTAGATAACATCTGGCATCTGGATAAGATTCAGGTTGCACAGGATAAGGAAGAAGAGTAAAATAAAAGTAACTTTCAGCCTTGTAAAATAGGAATGTTGACTGAATGGTTACTGAATCCGTAGCGGTAATGAATTGACTGCTGCCGAATACGGATTGGTGAAAAGGGCTGTTGTGAAACGGCCCTTTTCTGCGTGAAAGAAAGCAAAAGGAAAGTAAAAAGAAAGCAGACAGAAAGAAAGCGAAAAATAGAAAAAACAAAAAGAAAACAAAAGGAAAGCAAAAAACAGAGAAAAATACAGAAAGGAAGTAGTGAATATGGCAAAAGTGATCGCTTATATGGCAAACGGTTTGGAAGAGGTGGAATGTCTTGCAGTAGTAGATGTACTGCGTCGCGCAGGAATTGAGGTAATTCTGACTTCTGTTCATGATTCGAAAAAGATTCAGGGGGCACATAAAATCTTTATCGGAGCAGACGCTCTGGCAAAGGATGTGGATGCATCCGAAGCAGACCTGATTTTCCTCCCCGGCGGAATGCCCGGCACCCGCTATCTCGGAGAATCGGCTATCGTAACAGAAGCAGTGAAAAGAGCAGCAGCAGACGGCAGAAGAGTAGCCGCAATCTGCGCGGCCCCCAGCGTACTGGGCGAACTGCATCTTCTGGAAGGAAAGAAAGCAACCTGTTATCCCGGTTTTGAGGAAAAGCTCTATGGAGCGCAGCACGTTTCAGACGGCGTGGTAACAGACGGCAATATTACCACCTGCAGAGGACTTGGATATGCAATTGCACTGGGACTGGAACTGATAAAGCTGCTGATCAGTGAAGAAAAAGCGCTGGAGATTAAGGCGGCGATTCAGAGAGATTAATATTTCGGTTTCCGCTTTCGGAAACAAAAAGGGAATTATGGAGGTTGGAGGTATTACTGTGAATGAAATCTATCAGCAGGCTAAGTTATTGCAGTCTGAATTGGTAACAATCAGGAGGAAGATACATCAGAATCCTGAGGTGGGGATAAATCTGCAGGATACAAAAGCATTTGTAAAAGAAAAACTGGTTTCATATGGATATACTCCCCGGGATATTGCCAACAATTCAGTTGTAGCAGATATCAGCGGTGATCTTCCGGGGAAAACAATACTGCTCAGAGCGGATATGGATGGGTTAGCCGTGAAAGAAGCTGCAGATTTGAGTTTTAAATCGGTAAATGGCTCTATGCATGCCTGCGGTCATGATATGCATACCGCTATGCTGCTGGGGGCAGCGAAATTGCTTCGTAAATATCAGAACCGGCTCAAGGGAACAGTAAAACTGTTGTTTCAGGAGGATGAAGAAGGCTTTACCGGCGCAAAATCTGTGATACGGGATGGGGTATTGGAAAATCCGAAAGTAGACGCCGCAATGGCGCTTCACGTAAATTCAGGAACACCGAGTAACATGGTTTTAGGCGGTCTGGGTCATTTTATGGCTGGCTGCACATTATTTCGGATTGAAATAAGCGGTGCGGGCTGCCACGGCGCAATGCCTGAAAAAGGAGTGGACCCAATTAACATTGCGGCGCATATTTATCTGTCGTTACAGGAAATTGTAGCGAGAGAGGTGGCTGCGCAGGAGCCGTGCGTTTTGACAATCGGGAAATTTGCCGGTGGACAGACGCCTAATATTATTCCTGAAAAGGCTGTGCTGGAAGGAACGATACGCTATAAAAACAAAGAAACCGGAGATCGGATTTATAAAAGGATTCAGGAAATCTCCACTTTGTGCGCGCAGTCCTTCAGAGGAAAAGCTGCTGTAACGGAAATCGCCAGTGCACCGCCGCTGGTAAACAATGACGAAATGATTTATGAATTTTGTGATTATGTAAAACAATTTATTGATCCACAGCAGGTTATGGTATTGCCTCAGGGCGGTATGGGCAGCGAGGATTTTGCTTCCTTCAGTTATCAGGTGCCGACTGCTTATTTATTGCTGGGTGCAGGAACAGGCCAGGAAAATGAAGTCTATGGCAAACCGATGCATAATCCGTGCGTTGTATTTAATGAGGATATTTTATCGCTGGGAAGTGCAATATTTGCAATCTGCGCTGTAAATTGGTTAAGCGGACATTGAAAAATGGTATTACTTTTGACCAGACCTGGAAAGCCAGCGGATGTAGCAGTCGTCTGGAGGACTGCTACATCCGCTGCCGTAATTGCAGGAAAATAATTTATTCCTGCCAAAAGTATTCATGTTGCTATAGTTACGGTAGTTACTGCATTGTTACATCATAGTTTCGTCCCGCAATACCTCTGCCAGATTGATTTTGCGTATATTTCGCCATCCGAGATAATAAGCCAGAGCGACCGTCATAAAGATAGCCAGCATAAAAATAATGACAGGGATCAGCGGCGCTTTGGCAAGAAATACTTCCACTTCAAGATAGCTTGCCCGAAGCATATATCCTACTGCGATAACTGCCAGCGGAAGAGTTATTAAAATCGGGCGTCCGGCGATGACCAGAGCTTCAATGCAGAACATTTTCCTGATTTCTTCCGGTGTCAGACCAACAGACATATATCGGGCAAATTCTCTTTTCCTAAGACGGACAAATCCCAATGTGTTGGAAAATACATTGCCGATTCCTATGATTGCAAGTAAGATACAGAAGCCGCTGAGGATTGCCATCATTCCCTGTATCTGGATGTCGTTGGTATTCTTTTCCTGAATGCGGTTTTCGCTTTCAATCGCGTAGGAACCGCCAACAATCTGATTGATTTTTGTCTGCAGGGCGTTCAGGTCTTTTAATGTGGCATTTTCTTTTCCAAGAACCCGGATAAAGGTATCTTCCTCACTGCCTGCAAGCTTTGTTTTGACCTCTTTCCAGAGAGATACCGGGATAAAATGTACCAGTTCATAGTAGTCGATCGTTGCATATTCTTCTCTGAGCGCAGGAACCTGATCCGTGCAGGATAAGACGGGAATTTCAAGCTCCGTTTCCTTTTCACTGTTTTCACCGTTTTCACCGGATTGATTTAAGAGCCTGCAGGTCTTTTTTTCCTTTATATAGGGCATATAGTGTGGATGTCTGAAATCCGGGCTGGTTACATCACGAATCTGATTCCGTATGATCGCTCCGTCGAGGCGAGGGGCAATTCCAAGCTGTTTACAGTAGGCCATAAAACTGACATCATCCAGTATGATAATGGGAGCATGGACATTCCAGCCGGCGGCTGTCTTTACTGCGTTGTCGCCTGAAGCATGGGAAAAACCGCCAAAAGCCTTCATTTCGTCACTGATCTCCGTTTCCGTGAGGATTGTTTTGACCATAGCCTTCTGATAAACGGCAGCATCTCTTACGCCGGTAAGCTTCCGGATTCGGGCTGTCTCGGTAAAGGAATCGATTTCCGTGTCTTTTACGGTAACCATAATATCCCAGACATTCTGATATTTTTCGAAATAGGTATCTTCTGTGCTGATTCCTGAGAGCGTAAAAAAGCACTGCATGAGCGTAAATGCCATAAATGAGAATACCAGCGACAGAGAGGCCGTTCGAAGCGCCTTTCGCTGTGCCTTTAAAGCATTTCCCGCCAATTCTCCTTCTATTCCAAATAAAAATGCAAGTATCGGAGAGCTTCTCTGGCGTTTGAGCTTTGGTTCTCCCGAAGTTCTGATGGCATCAAGCGGCGTCAGTTTACTTAATTTTCGAGCGGGCAGCCATGCGGAAATCCCTATTGTGATAATAGTTACAGAAAGGGTCGTGGCGAAAACAAGCGGATGATAGCCAAAAACCGCCTCATGTCTGCCTGCTATAGAATTTCCCAATAAAGTATTTACCATTTGGAGCAGCCCCATACTGATTGCAATTCCCAGCAGATTTCCCAGCAGAATCGGGAGGATGCACAGTGCGGCGGCCTCCTGCAGAAGACACGCACGAATCTGCTTTGGCGTGGCGCCAATGCTTGAAAAAATGCCAAACTGATGAACTCTTGCATTCATAGATACAGCAAAGGAATTATGGATAATGATAATCAGGGAGAAGGAAGCCATCAGCGTTATCAGGATAAACATGGGAAACAGCAGTCTGGGAGCTGTGTCCTGCGGACTGCGTATGAGATACATTGCCAGAAGTTCATAGTTATAAGTAACTTCGTCAGGTGAAATTCCCACCATTTCGGCAATCCGTGGCGTATCCTCCAAAACGGTCCTCATATCATCAAAGTAGATATCAAGTACCACTTCCTGTTTTTGCACAGCTTCCTGAGTTGAAGCAGATTCCTGTATTGATGTTGATTCCCTGCTTTTTTGGGATGCTTCATTGACGATTACGTTTTTTACATGGGCAAAATTCCTTATGGTGTCTATGTCCTGTGCGTCAAATGTTCCGATAATCCTGCTTTGCCAGCCTCCCTCATCGAGCCGAATCCTTTCTGCCTCATATTTCCACACATTGTAAAATAAGCTGCACAGCAGGGAGAGCAGCAGAGCGGAAATAAAAGTTGCCGTTATAACGGAGATACCTGAGGAACGATTGTTTTTAATATACCCGGATGAATATTCTTTCCACATAGTTTTTACCCCTTTCTTACCTCTTTCTTATCTCTTTTTTATCTCCGCCGTTCATCACTGATGATTCGACCGTCCTCGATGGTTATAATGCGCTGTGCTTCCAGAGCTGCCTTTTCATCATGGGTGATCAGGAGAATGGTCTGTTCCAGATTTCGATTGGAGAGCTTCAGCATGTCCATAATTTCTCTGGAATTTTTCCGGTCGAGATTTCCGGTTGGTTCGTCTGCCAGAAGCAGTGCCGGGCGGTAAATAAGGGAACGTGCAATTGCAGCTCTTTGCTGCTGTCCGCCTGACAGCTGATTGGGAAGAGCCTCAAGCTTGTCGGAAATACCAAGAGAAGTGACAATTGTTTCAAAATATTCTTTGTCAGGCTTCTTTTTATCCAGTGTAAGGGGCATCAGAATATTTTTGCGCACGGTAAGCGTGGGAATCAGGTTATAAAACTGATAGACAAGCCCCACCTTTCTGCGGCGGAAAATGGCAGCCTGTGTGCGGTTTAGTCTGGAAAGGTCTGTTCCGTCTATCATAACCGTTCCGCTTGTGGGCTTGTCCACACTGCCAAGAATGTGCAGCAGTGTGGATTTGCCGGAACCAGACGCTCCCACAATGGCCACAAATTCTCCTTTGCTGACAGTTAAATCAATTCCATCCAGCGCAGTTACTTGATTGCTGCCGGAACCATATATTTTACGAACTCCTTCACATGTTAGAATGTTCATTTGCATCTACCTCCTGATGTTTTGCTGTGCCGGGTACGGATACGGATTGTATCATTTTCTCCGGTTTCTTTGTATTATAGCAAATGAAAATTACAGCTTAGTGACTGTAAAAATGAATTTCGAAGCAGGCTCCGGCATTTTGTTTGTTCTGAGCTCGTATGGTACCGTTTTGCCGCTCAATAATTTCCCTGGCAAGCGCAAGTCCGATTCCAATGCCGCCCTCATGGGGATTCTGTCCGCGATAAAAACGCTCAAAAAGATGGGGAATATCCTCTGCGGAGAATCCTTTTCCTTCATCCCAGATCATGATTTCCGTATAAAGCGGATTTTGATCATAGGTACAGTGGATCGTTCCGCCGGGATTATGCTCCATGCAGTTTTTCATTAAATTAATAACCGCCTCCATTGTCCAGTCCAGATCAGCCGTTATCGCCATTTCACCTGATTCCGGGATATCAACGGAAGTGGCTGTTTGTGTCAGTAATTCCTGTAAATTATCTGCTGCAAGGACAAGCAGAGTAAAAACATCCGTTTCTTCCTTTTGAAAAACCAGTGTCCCCGCATCAAGCCGGGATATCACGAGCAGAGATTCTTCCAGATGGCTGAGCCGCAGAAGCTGTTTCTGAATCTGTACTAATTGATGTTTAGCATTTTTATTTTGACTTGTATTGTTCTCTCTTAACATTGTCTGAACAGATAGAGAGATTGCGGTAATCGGGGTTTTGATTTGATGTGCAATATTGGACAGATTATCCGCAAAATCATTTTTAATCTGAACTGCGGCTTCCCTGGTTTGATTGAGAAAGGTTACGGTTTTATAGATTTCATCCTCCAATTTGGAAAAATCATCCTCACCGACGGGAGAGAGAATGGCGGCTTTTCCTGATTCGGCCTGTTCCAGATATTTAGTCAAAGCCTGAATACGCATACTTTCCTTCTTGTTTCGGTACAGCCATGTAACAAGGAAAAGCAGGAAACCTGTCAAAATGCCAGCTGCCGCAAATGCGGCAGGTGTTTTACAGGATAAGCCTGAAAAATCAGAAATGCGGTATCCCAGCGCAGACAGCACGTTATCCCTGACTGTGCCATCGGGATTTTTGCCTGTATATTCTTTTAATGCAGCTGAAATGATCTTTTCTGCTCCCGGTTCCTGTTCTAATATTTCTCCACAGACAGAGTTCAGAAGCTGAAACTGAAGTTCACTGTTATAGCGGGAAAGCATTATGACAGTAAGTGCTGAAGAGATGAGACTGATCGATAATACCAATCCTGCGGTAATCCATGTGTTTTTTCGCCCGTTCATATCGTATCCTCCATGCGGTATCCCACGCTTCTGACCGTTTTCAAACAGGCTGGCTGGTGTAATTTATCACGCAGACGTTTCATCGTGACGGTGAGCGTGTTGTTATTGACATAATTTCCATTTACATCCCATACCTGTTCCAGAATTTTATCCCGGGTTACGGTTCGTCCCTTATTTTGCATTAAAAACAGGAGCAGCTGGTATTCTGACACACTTAAACAGACTTCCTCCAAATTGCAGGAAACCGCTCTGCGATTCTGGTCAATCGTAATTCCGCCGCATGAAAGGTAGGGCTGCGCTGTATTGCGGGTTCTGCGAAGCAAAGCGGCAATTCTTGAGTATAGGACTTCCAGCTCAAAGGGTTTTACCACGTAATCGTCCGCACCATTCTGAAAGCCTGATACAATGTCGCGGGAATCACCGCGTACAGTAAGAAAAATGATGGGAAGCTCTGTCCATGTGCTGCGGATCCATTTGCATAGACTGTCACCATGTCCGTCAGGCATGTTCCAGTCCAGCAAAATCAAATCCGGTACATGGATTTTCAAAGCCTGCTTCATTTCTGCGAGCGTAGCATAGATGCTTACACTGAAATTTTTAAGCTTTAAGTAGTCTTTTACGATTTCTGCGATATTGGGGTCATCTTCAGCATAATATAATTCAATCATTTGACTCCTTCCTGAAAAATTCAATGCAGCAGGAAAATCCAATGACAGCAGGATTCCGGCTGCTGTTACTTATCCCAGCATAAGTCCTGCCAGTCCATAATAAACTATAATGGCGATCAGGTCGTTGACCGTTGTGATCAGCGGACTTGATATGATGGCGGGATCGAGCTTTATTTTATGAAACAGAATCGGGGTAATGACTCCGATCAAACTCGAAAGGAGCATTGCGAGCAGCAAAGCCAGACTGATACAGCCTGAAATATAAAATGCGCTGGTCCAGATACAGTTTTTTATAAAATGCAGATAAATTCCGACTGCTCCAAATGCCAGTGAACTGATCAAAAGAGCGCCTGTTCCGCCGATCAGCATCTCGTTACCTACAAACCGGATTCTTTCTTTGGGCGAAATATCTTCATCCATTAAAGCTCTGATTGCAACAGCAAGAGACTGTGTTCCTGTATTTCCGGCTAAAGCAAGGATAAGCGCCTGAAAGCACATTATAACGGAAAGCTGTGACGCAATCCGCGATGTGACGGTTTCAAGACAGCCGATAACAGCGGAAATTCCGATGCCGAGAAGCAGCAGAAGGAGCAGGGAAGGGATTCTGTTCCGGACGCGGGTAAAGATTTTTTCTCCGACATCCTCCTTTGCAGTTAAACCAGCCAGCTTTGCATAATCATCTACAAGCTCGTCATCAACGGCTTCAAGAAGCCCCTGAGAGGTAATAATGCCGATAATCTTATTTTGCTCATCCAATACGGGAATAGAGTCCTCCGCATAATCCTTCAGAAATTCGATGGTGCTCTGGATGCTCTGTTCGGCCCGCAGGCTGGGGTAGTTTCGGCTGATGATATCGCCAAGCAGCGTATGTTCTCTGGCGATGATCAGGTTTCTCAGTTCAATGGCGCCGTAGTATTTTTCCCTGCCGTCAATAACGTAAATTGTATTGATATTGTCATTTTCCTTCGCCTGGGTGATGACAGACTGCATTGCCTGTTTAATGGTTGCATCAAAAGGGATTGTTACGAAGTTCGTGGTCATCATGCTTCCGATTTCGCTCTCATCGTAGGAATTGATCAGACGCACATCCTCAGAAGCCTCGTCCGCCATTAATGCGATCAGTTTTTCTCGTTTGGCTTCATTTTCAATATCATTCAGCGCATCCACCGCATCGTCAGCATCCATGTTTTCAAGCAGATAAGCAGCCTGCTCCATCGGGATTTCATTCAGATAATCGGCGGGATCTTCGATATAGGAGAAAATTTCAGATACTTTTTCCACGTCAAGAATCTGATAAATCCTTTTTCGGGAAGCTGCATCCAGCTTTTCCATTGTCCGGGCAATATCGTTATCGTGATAATTATATAATGCATCTTTAATCCATCGATCGGATTGTTTGCTTTTGATAATTCGAATAATATCCTGTTCATTCGTATGTTCTGTTGTTTCTCTGATTTCCATTGCAGCGTACCTCCATTATGTTATTTTCGGTATTTCAGCCTGAAAAGGGCATAAAAATACCATCGACAATAAGGACGATGGCAATTGATTATTTTATGGACATTGATTTAAATGTGAGTATCAGACTGGAAATGGACAATAAATACGCAGCAAATATGCAGTAAATAAACAGCAAACAGGCAGGAATGAAGCATCACACAGAAAGCTGCAG
>JAUNPP010000014.1 GCA_030536685.1 Lachnospiraceae bacterium | reverse complement strand
TAGTTACTGTTTCTTAGTTGCTATTTCTTAGTTTTATTACTCTTTGTACTGCTCCAGGAACCATAATATTTCACATCCTTCACAGTTTTATATCCTCTGATCTTAACATAATAGGTTTTACCGCCATCCAAACCGGTTATTGTCATCGAAACTGTGCTCTGTTTCTTAATGGTAAGCGACTTCGTATCTTTACTGAAATCCTTTGTTCTTGACAAATAGATCTGATATCCTGATGCAGAGGTATTCTTCTTCCATTTGATTGTCAATGACTTTGACTTATTGGACTTTACAGAATCCAATGTAGTTTTAGTCGGTTTAACGGTTACCGTTATCTTCTTTGATGTCTTTTTATAGTTTGTGGTCTCCGCTGAAGTAATGGTAATGGTTGCCTTTCCGATATATTTTTTCTTTATGGTTACCTTTCCGCTGGAACTTACTTTAATATTAGAGTTATTGGATTTATAACTCAATTTTGCGCTGCCTTTTGCCTTTGCCCCCAAAGAAAAGCTTTTATCCTTGGAAGAATAGGTTTTGGTAGTGCTTGATGCAGTAATCGTGTTGCTTACTTTATTGATCTTAAAACTCTTTTTAATCGTTCCTTCGTAAAGGCCGGTACCCTTAATTGTAGCAGTCGCTGTTCCTGCATTTTTATTGTTTGCATAAGAAACCGTATAATCGGTTCCGTTTGTCAGAATAACGCCTCCGTTTGTCACCTTAACAGACGGTTTTTTTGACTTTCCATCATAATTATAACTGGTTTTAGAAAGAGAAGCATCACATTTTGTAATATCTCTGCCAACACCGTTATAGTTGCCATCTACAGACTGCAGCCATGCTAAATTAACCGGCGGGAAATATGCCTGGAAAAGGCTGGGAAGATTGTAAAATAATGTTACAGTTTCATTCGGATATTCTCTTCCGAATTCAATTGCCAGTCTTGCCAATACCTCCGCGAATTTTGTAACGTCTGCATCTGTCATATTGGTGATATGAGATCTTTCCAGTGCTTCAAACGCATATTCCTTATAAAGGCTAACCAGCTTGCTCTCATTAGCAAGAACAATGTTAAGACCTACAGGTAAAATATTGTCATTCACCAAATTGACAAAATAATACAGACAATCCATCCAGTTCGCATCCGGATTACCAAATAATAATGCCATCAGATCGCACATATCCGATTCAAATTTATTGACATAATCCTTTCTGTCGGGTGCACTGGCCTTTATTATATCTTTTACAAATGCCTCTGAAAATTGTGCCTGATCCCAATTCTTACTGGTATCGGGAGCTACCATACCATCGCCCAAAATCGAAATCTTCATCATCTGAAAGTCATCAATAACATAATCATCTGAACCATCAAGATTTGCTAATTTTTTCAGCATTGCTTTTCTCTTTGTAGAATACTGAGATCCTCCATTTGGAGATGGGAATTCTTTAATCACACCGAAATTACCAAATCCATACTCTGAAGGAGCCATGTACGTTACAAAATCACAGGGATTATTCACACAGAAAATATTTCTGTAAATACCATCATCAAGCCCATAATTTTCCAATCCACTCTGAATCGATTCAAAACAGTATGCATACAAGTTTTCAGGTTTTAACGTAATATTGCTTCCAAGAGAAGCACCATCATCCAGGTCGCTCGCAAGCAGATTTACTTTACCTGCTCCAATGCCATAACTTGTAGTCCACAGCTTAATATCTCCGGTAATATTTTCGTCAGCAAGATATTTCTTCAGATAGCTCAATGCTGTATCAGCGCCATATCTGATATACGCTGCTTCTCCTGACTCACCAATTTCATAGCATCCTCCCCATTCTGCTTCATAACGACCGCCGGAAACAGCCAATACAACCAGGGTACAGGTTTTTCCATTTGCCTTAATCTTTTTATAAGCACAGCCAATACCAGTAGAGTCTCTTTCCGGTTTTGATGTAAAGTAACTGTTTGCTGCAAAGTTCGTAAAACCGCATGCCTTCAGTAATGCTTTCAGATTCTGAGGTTTTTCTGAATAACTGTCCGCGCGGTTGCTTCTGAATGCCGAAAGTGCAAGACACATTGACATTGTTGCAAGACTATCCTGATAATTGTAAGCTGTTTCTGAAAAATAGCCATCAGAATAATAATAAGTTGCCGGATAATCCTTCGCAGTATACTGTTCTGATGCGTAATAAAACTCTCCTACGCTGTTTGTGATTTCGCCTGCTTCTGCGGCAGATACCTTTGATACCTGTCCCATCGGAGCAAGAAGCGAAAGCGTCATTGCCATAATAAGCAATAATGCCAGACCTCTTTTTTTCATTTTGTTTACCTTATCCTTTCATTTAAATTTCTATCTATATCACCACATTTAGTATATCCTTACACAATCAGCTATGAATTTAACCATCTATGCAAGGATATACCAGTGATAGGAATAGCGCTGAAATTTTTGTTAATTAACCACATCCCATTCTCCTGGATTCGACGTAGTCGGTTCCGGTACCGGACGCGTAGGGGGAGCTGTCGTCTCTCTGGTCGTAGGCGCCGTTGTTTCTTTGGTCACAGGCGCCGTTGTTTCTCTGGTCACAGGCGCCGTTGTCTCCAAAGGCTCAGGGCGAGTAGGAGCCGGTGGATTGTAGGAAGATGTTTCCGGCTCCAATCCACGGCTGATAACAACAGAAATCCTGGAACCAACATCCACCATTTTACCTGAAGCTGTCATCTGGCTGATGATTTTTCCTTTTGAAACGCTGCTGTATTGAGAATCCGCAATTCTAAGTGTTAGCTTCCTATCCTTCAGCTTTTCTCTTGCCTGTGTCTCTGTTAATCCGCCAAGAGACGGAACCTTGACCTGTTCAGTGCCTTTACTGACAACCAGCGTAATCTGGTCGCCGCTATACATTTTTTTACCGGCTTTCACCGACTGACGGATAATAGCGCCTTTTTTCACTTTGGAGCTGTATTCATTTTTAACCGTTACCTTTAAACCCTGTTTTTCCAGTGTTTTTTTCACCTTGTCGGAATCCTGTTTCGTATAGCTTTTTATTTCAAAAGCTTTTTTTCCCAAACTGATTGTCAGAATAATCTCCGCGCCTTCCTCTACACTGCTATTCGGTTTTATACTCTGCTCCATGACTTTACCTTCAGCATATTTTTCTGAATAAGCAGTGTCTGTCTTTACAATCAGCCCAAGGCTGCTCAATTCCTGGGCCGTCTGACTTCCTTCGGTTCCTTTTTTATCCGTAACAACGATTTTAGCGCCTCTGCTGACAGTCAGAATGATTTCGCTGTTTTTCTTAATTCGCTGTCCCTGGTGCTCTGCTTTGATAACCTTGCCTTTGTCAATTTCATCAGAGTTAGCCTGTTCAATGCGCAAAACCGTCAATGATGCATCCTCTAAAACATCTTCCGCTTCTGATACCGCCATGTTCGTAACATCAGGAACCTTTGTTGTTGTCGCAACATACCTGCCAGCCCCTATCGTAATTCCTAATAAAACAGCTGCTGCCCCAACTATGATTGCTTTTTTCCGAAAAGAAGCTGAAAATGAGGTCAGAAAAGACAGTTTTTTATTTTCTTTCCTCTCTCCACTGTCTGTTCCGCTGTTTTTTTCTTCTTCGCTATCCCCTTTTTTCTCGCTATCCTCTTCTTCCTCTCTATCCTCTTCTTCCTCTGCTTTCAAACCGTTTTTACGTCCCAGATTATCTTTAATGCCAAAATCATCATATGCACTTTTAAAATCATGTTCAAACAGCCTGTTCACCGACAAGTCAGCATCTTCCTCCGGGCCTGTTTCTCTACCATCCCCGTTGTCTCCCACTTTTACCTCCGACGGGTGCGCCGGTGCTGTTTCTCCGAAAACACCGTTTTCTTCCGCTTTTACCTCACCAGCTTCCTTCGGCGCCGTTTGTTCTAAATCTTCGTCTGCTTTCTCTTTTACCTCAACAGCTTCCTTCGGTACTGTTTTTTCTAAATCCTCGGGCGTTACTGAGGATTGGGATGATGGTACATCTATAATGTCGTCTAAAACCATATCCAGATTTGTATCACTATTTAAAATTGCCTTTAATTCTGCCTTCATTTCTCCCGGATTAGAGTAACGGTCTTCTGGATTAAAGCTGCAGGCCTTTAAGACAATTTCTGCCAGACGGGACTGATCCTGTGCGGGAAGAGGAAGGGGTCTGCCCTGCATTCGAAACTGCAGAGCCGCTTCCCGGTCACCATGATAAATCGGTTTCGGATAAACCGGCAAAAACGGATCACGATTATAATTTAACAGCTGATACATCACAATCCCCAGGGAATACAGATCCACGCTATATCCATACGCTTTTCCCCGATATACCTCCGGTGCCATATACGGATAGGTTCCCTTTTGTGACATACTTGCCATACTTTCATCCTCTGAAACACTTCTGGCAATACCAAAATCGCTTAATTTATATTCTCCATCTTCTGTTACCAGTATATTTCCCGGTTTAATATCACGATGGATAATTTTATATTTCTGGCAAAGCTCCAAAGCATTGCAAATCGCAATTCCCAGTTCAATTACATTTTTCCTGGTTATTTTATTCTTTCGCGAATATTCACGCAGAGGGGTCAGCAGTTCCATTCGGATCAGAATCTCCCAGCTGATTCCATCCTCACAGAGTCTGGCTTCATGATCCAGATAACCAACAACATTCGTATGACCCTTCACCTTATCCATCAGTTTTACTTCCTTTATAACGGTTAACGCCATATCATAGAAGTATTTCTTAATATATTCCTCACTTTGATGCTCGCTCCGCAGCTCTTCAATGTATGTTTCCGTCTGCGGAATATAGATCACCTTTAAAGCAGATCTTGTTAAAAACCCTAATGTATCTTTTTGCTCAATCTCATATACTGTACCAAAAGAGCCCCGCCCAATTCTGCGAACCTTTTTCCAATTCCCATATTCCGGCATCACTTCTACTCACTCCTCTATATCATACCGCCGTCATGCTTTTATCCGCTTCTATCTGCTTCTACCCGCTTTTATCTGCTTCTATCCGCTTCTATATGCTCTGCCTGCACGGCCGTCTTCTGTTCTGAAATTTATTCACTGATAACAAGATTTACTTCGCTTCCAACCACCAGCTCGCTTCCTGCCGCCGGAATCTGGGAAATGACACAGTCCTTCGGAACAGTATCACTGTATTCCCTCCTGATATTCACACGAAAACCCGACATTGTCATGATTGCTGCCGCCTCTTCCTGTTCCTTTCCCATAACATCCATTACCGTTACGGTTTTTGCTCCGAGGCTGACAACCAGCGAAACTCTGCTTCCCCGGGAAGCTCTTTTATTTCCCGTTTTCGATTGGATAAAAATGCGTCCTTTTTCTATCAGATCAGTATACCCTGCCGCAGTATTAACCTGAAATCCTTTATCACGAATTAACTGCTCCGCCTGTTTTTGATCCATTCCAACAACATCAGGCACTTTGGGATTTTTCCAGGAATATATGCTGTAGGCTGCAAATAACACCAACCAAGACACAAGTACTATGTATTTCACTTTCCGCGGCATTGTCTTCCGCGCCATCATCTCCCGCGGCATTGCTTTCCCCGATTTTACCTCAGCAGACTGCTTAAACTCTGTTTCTGCCGACGCCTCCTCTGAAGTTATCTTCTCCGATACTATCTGTTTTTCTTCAGATACTGAAATCAGAAGAACCGTGATATTATCCTTGCTTCCCTTACGCTCAGCACAATCCACCAGCTTGCGGCTGCGAATCAGAACAGATTCCTTTTCCATTGCAGCTGCTGCTATCTCCTCATCCGAAAGCACGCCATAGAGTCCGTCACTGCATAACAGAAACATATCCTGATCCTGTATTTCCTCCGGTCTTGAGTGAAATGGCTCCAATTTCATATCCTTCTCATCAATTCCCAGACTTTGCGTCAAATGATTATGCGCAGTGGTTTTTGAAAAATCCTCCTGCTTCATAATCCCCGCATCAACCATCAGCTGAAACTCCGTATGATCTTTTGACAGCTGCATCATCTGCCCATCCCGAATTCTGTAAATCCTGCTGTCACCAACGTTAACCGCCTGCATACAATTATGATGTAAGATCAGCCCGGCAAAAGTAGTGCCCATCTGGAAATCATGTTCATCCTGATAGGCACATATCGCATTATTAGCTGAATGAATATATTTTTTCCACTGTCGGTAAAAATTCTCCCTGGAATACCTTTTCATCTCTTCAACAGCCAGAAAAGCGGCTACTTCACCTGCATCTTCACCACCCATGCCATCACAAACCGCAAATACCTGACCATCTTCATCAGAACTTCCTTCGAGTGAAATATCAGCAATCTGCATTTGTTTAGTGGTTCCATTCAAATAAAAATTATCCTGGTTTTCTTTTCTGATGCGCCCTACGGTAGTGCATACTGCAAATGTTGTTTTCATAACAAATCCTCAATCATGAAACCGGCCGCTGCTGCCCTGTTCCATTCAGGAATCACAAGTATGCTGACGCCTGACATTCACAGCATCTATAAGCATCTGCTGGTACAGTATTGCTGACACGGTTTACCTATACCTATATCTGTTTACGATTATAGGTTACTATCCTTTTAAAAGCAACACTTTTTTAAATATGTCGAAGTTTTTTATATTTTTCTTCCAACTTTGTTAACTTTCTGTTTCCCACATAAAAAATTCGCTCTGATAATCCTCACAATCCCCCCTCCTACAGCCTCCTGCCCAATAAGACTTTATTCATTTTTTACATAAATGCAAAAAACTTTTTTCATATTTTATCATAAATGCCACTATTATTTTTTACAAAATCATGATATCCTGTTACAGGAAACAAGTTAAGGCGAACTAACATACACCGGTTTCACGTTGAACACCGGGTATTAAAGGAGACAATCCCTTATGAGAAAGAAATCACATATTGGTCTTGCAAGATTTTTAACTAACGATAGACATCAGAAACTGTTAACATATCATCGCTATTTCTTTTACGCCGGAAGTATTCTGCCGGATTGCCGCCCCTCATTTTTAACAACAAAGCATAATATTGAAAATACATTACCTTTAATCCAGGATTACATGGAACGTGTACGTCTTCATCGTGTACGCACAGCTGCTACCTATTTAAATCGCCGCGACTGCATCACCGTGGGAGAAATTCTGCACTATATCGCAGACTATTTCACATACCCTCACAACTCCATTTATCCCGGAAATCTGAAAGATCACTGCCATTATGAGCAGTATCTGAAGCTTCGCCTGCGCGAATATTTTCAGAGTGGAAAGGCACTTGATGTCAAATTCACCCCACTCGAAGACCGCATGAGTACCCGTGAGATTATCCGCTTCATTCAGCAGAAACACAAAGAATATCTCACTCTTCCGAATCACAGTATTGAAAGTGACTGCGAATATATTATCGCAGTAAACAAAAGTGTATTAAGCGCACTGGCAGCTTAAAAAATATTGTAGTTTTTCATTTGACGCCGTACACCCAATCTATAAGGCTCTCCGAAGATCGGGGCGAATCCTGCCCCATGTTCTCCAGGAGACCTGTATATGGGGTGTACGGCTTTTTGGCTTTTTTATACCTAAAAAACACGGCAGGCGTCGAATACCAGTCTTTCCTGACAGATCAGAGTCTTTGGACTCCTCTCCGGGAAAGATTTCGTATTCGACGCCCACCGTGTTTTTCAAATAAACATTCTGCCTCAGCAGAAAACGATGTCGTTATACTCTATCTACATATTTTTTAATATTCGACGCATTCGCAAAGCGATGCATTCCTTCTTCATCTAATACCACAAGAGTCGGCGCCTGTCTTACCCCGTATTTTTCGGTTAATTCCGGATGTTCGGATGCATTGACTTCTTCATAATTCAAACCGCGGAGGAAGCTTTTTGCTGCTTTGCAGTTCGGGCAGGTATCTGTTACAAACAGAAAACGGCTCGGTGTACGATTCAGTTCGTCTTCCGGCAGAATTTCTGCTTCAGTAAAGGATTCAGCAACTCTTTCCGACAGAACTTCTGCTTCGGCAAAGGATTCAGCAACTCTTTCCGGCAGAACTTCTGCTTCAGTAAGGGGTTCAGTAAAGCCTTCCGCTGTTACTACATTGCCTGCAATTCCTGTAAATCCTTTCTTACCTTTGGAATGAACCGGGTCATAGGTTACACGGTCTTTATATTCCTGAAGCTTGCCTTCGTTCCAGTTCTGTACCGGACGGTAATATCCTGTAATTCGGGAATAAATTTCTGTTTTTTCTCCGCAAATCGGACAGATGCCAACTTCACCGCTGATATATCCGTGATTTTTACAGATTGAATAGGTCGGTGAAATCGTATAGTACGGCAGCTTATAATTTGCTGCAATTGTACGTACAAGCTTCGCTGCCGCCTTCCAGTCAGGAAGCTTTTCTCCCAGAAATGCGTGGAATACAGTTCCCGAGGTATATAATGTCTGAAGTTCATCCTGAATATCCAGCGCATCAAAGATATCGGAGGTATAGTTTACCGGCAGATGCGAACTGTTGGTATAATAAGGAGTCTCGCCTGCTGCTCCGGCTGTAATAATATCAGGATAACGTTCTCTGTCATGCTTTGCCAGACGATACGTTGTAGATTCCGCCGGTGTTGCTTCCAGATTATAAAGATCTCCATACATTTCCTGATAATCTGACAGACGCTCCCTCATATGGTTCAGCACGTCCTTTGTAAAGCTCTGGCAAGCCTCATGCGTCATATCCTGACGAATCCATTTTGCATTCAGACCGGCTTCATTCATACCAATCAAGCCGATTGTTGAAAAATGATTGGAGAAATTGCCAAGATAATGCCTGGTATACGGATAAAGACCTGCCTCCAGGAACTGAGAAATCACTTCCCGCTTCATTTTAAGAGACTTAGCTGCCAAATCCATCAGATGATCCAGACGTTTGTAGAAATCCGCCTCATCCTCCGCCAGATAAGCAATACGTGGGATATTGATGGTTACTACGCCAACAGAACCGGTACTTTCACCGGAACCAAAGAATCCGCCTGTTTTCTTACGAAGCTCACGCAGGTCAAGACGCAGCCTGCAGCACATACTGCGCACGTCGCTTGGTTCCATATCACTGTTAATATAATTTGAAAAATACGGCGTACCATATTTGGCCGTCATCTCAAAAAGCAGACGATTATTTTCCGTATCAGACCAGTCAAAATCATTGGTAATTGAATATGTAGGAATCGGGTACTGGAAACCGCGTCCATTATAATCGCCCTCGATCATGGTCTCAATAAAAGCCTTATTGACCATTTCCATTTCTTTTTTACAGTCTTTATAACAGAAATCCATCTCCTTGCCGCCTACGATAGCCGGAAGCTCTGCCAGATCATCCGGTACCGTCCAATCCAGTGTAATATTGGAAAACGGAGCCTGTGTACCCCAGCGGCTTGGCGTATTGACGCCATATACAAATGACTGAATGCACTGCAATACCTGTTCATAGTTTAAATGATCCGCTTTTACAAACGGAGCCAGATACGTGTCAAAAGAAGAAAATGCCTGCGCACCGGCCCATTCATTCTGCATAATGCCCAGGAAATTCACCATCTGGTTGCAAAGAACAGAAAGATGCTTTGCAGGCCCTGATGTGATCTTTCCCGTAATTCCGCCCAACCCCTGCTTGATCAGCTGCTTTAAAGACCAGCCCGCACAATAACCGGTCAGCATGGACAGGTCATGGATATGAATCTCCGCGTTTCTGTGTGCATTCGCGATTTCCTCATCATACACCTCTGAAAGCCAGTAATTAGCGGTGATTGCACCGGAATTGCTTAAGATCAGTCCTCCGACAGAATAGGTAACTGTCGAGTTTTCCTTTACACGCCAGTCCTCCACCTTCAGATAACTATCCACCACATCCTTGTAGTTCAAAATAGCAGAATGCATGTTGCGCATCTTTTCACGCTGCTTTCTGTAAAGAATATATGCCTTGGCCACCTCTGTATATCCGGCCTGTTCCAGAGTATGTTCCACACTATCCTGAATTTCCTCAACAGAAATTCCTCCGTCATGAATATATTTCTGAAAATCAGCCGTTACACGCAAAGCCAGCAGGTTGAGAATTTCCTCATCATAAAAACTATCCGTAGCCACAAATGCCTTCTCAACAGCATCACGGATTTTACCAAGTTTAAATTCTGCAATCTCTCCGTCTCTTTTATGAACCTTCAACATCTATACAAAACCTCCAGTTAAAAATAATTCGACAGCAATGTCCCATCACCTTTCCGGTAACGGGACTTAAAAAATTATACCAGTGGTACATTTCAGAGTCAATGAAAAAAGCACAATATATTCCATATTGTACTTTTTAAATACACCACATATTGTGTATTGACTTCATCCAAATTCTGTGTGCGACGTACATTTGTCCATCAGATTATTCGTATAACTGTCCAAACAGCTGAGAGGGAATATATCCTTTCACCTGTATTCCATCTTCTGTGTATTCCTCTTCAAGAAGCTGTCCATACTGACGAATCAGCTGAACCTTGCCCGCTTTTTCATAAGGAAACAGCTTTTCCACAAACACGCTCTGTGCCCGCAGCAGCTTCAGAATTCCCTTCTCCAGCTCTGAAACACCCTGTCCGTCTGCCGCGGAAATTCTGAAAACAGCATCGGCTCTGGAATCCCGGTAGATCCTTACCGGCATCTCCGGTTCTCCAAAAGCTTCGCCCGACGGACGAACCTCCTGTTGAGCTCTGCGCACCGCATCCATCTTATTAAATACCGTGATAACAGGCTTGTCTGTAATACCGAGTTCTCTCAGTGTATCATAAACCACGTACATATGCAAATCCATTTGCGGATCTGATGCATCTACCACATGGATGATCATATCCGCATAACGTGTTTCCTCCAGTGTACTTCGAAAAGCTTCTATCAGATTATGCGGTAATTTGTTAATAAATCCAACTGTATCGGACAGCAAAAGCTTCTGTCCCTCCTCTGTTTCCATTACACGGACAGCCGGATCCAATGTCGCAAAGAGCTGATCCTCTGCGAGAACACCAGCGCCGGTCAGACGATTGAATAAGGTGGATTTACCCGCATTCGTATAGCCTACAATTGCCGCCATCGGCAGCATAGAACCGCTTCGCTTCTGTCTGGTGATCTCCCGGTGGCGCACCACCTCCCGAAGCTCTGCCTTTAACACGCTGATTCGCTCATGAATATAACGCCTGTCTGCTTCCAGCTTCTTTTCACCAGGTCCTCTGGTACCGATTCCGCCGCCCAGACGCGACAGACTGGCACGAAGACCAACCAGACGCGCCGCCCGGTACTTTAACTGAGCCAGCTCAACCTGAATTTTACCTTCATGTGTAGTAGCATGCTTTGCAAATATATCCAGAATAACAAGTGTCCGATCCATTATTGTAGTTTTCAAAATATCTTCCATGTTACGCAGCTGAGCCGGTGAAAGCTCATCATCACAGACAATTCCATCTGCCCTGGTCTGATAGATCATCTCTATCAGTTCGTCCAGCTTACCGCTGCCCAGATATGTCCCCGGATGAATCTGTTCCCGGTTCTGGATCAGTCGGCCGACCGTCACGCCGCCTGCCGTATCAACCAGATCCTCCAGTTCATCCAGAGAGCGCTCGGCAAACTCCATCTGGCCCGTACAAACCGTAACAAGAATCAGACGCTCTTCCTTTTGTTTCGTTGTTATCATCCAGTTTTCCTTCCTAAATTTTCTTCCTGAATTTCCTTCCTGAAAATCTGCTTCGTGAAATTCTATCCTGCGCTGCAGCCGCTCTTCGCATTTCCTGCGATATCCGTTACTGTATGCGCTCTTTCAAAAATGCCTTTTCATGAGCTGCAGCTTCATCTTCTCCATAAAGTGAGGTATATTTTATCAAACTGTTCAGCGCCTCCTCATAAGCACCGTAGGATTCATAGGCAGAAACCATATTGTAATACAGATCCTTCAGATCACTCTGATTAAAGAGTTTAATTCCTTTTTTCAGATATTTTACTGCCTGTTCTCCCTGTGAATTGCGCATCAGATAACGCGCAATACGATTGTAATCCGCGGCTCCTGCGTTCTCTGCATTAACCTGCTCCAGATAGATTTGCAGCGCCTTATCCGAATCTTTATTCATCTCGTAGGCAAGAGCCAGATAAACCTGTGCCTTCTCGTCATTTTTCATAGTATTCAGAGACAGCAGCTCAATTGCCCGTTTATAATCCTTGCAGACAAACTCGATCATTCCCTGATATCTGCGGATTTCCTCAGCGGAACCGTTCTTTTCCGAGTCCACATAGCCCGGCATCTTCGTCAGCTTCAGGTATTCCTCCGCTTCCTTTGTCCACCCGGCCTGCGCCATACTGTCATATATATTCCAGAACAGCTCATAGCCGTTGCCTTTCATCTTCACTGCGGCGTCAAAATCAGCCATTGCAGCTTCTTTTTTATCAAGAAAACAGTACATACTTCCACGGTAATAACGGCATAATGCAGTATCACCTTCCAGCTCCAGTAAAATACCATAGGTCTCCGCGGCTCCCTCATAATTCTCCAATGCCTTCTGAGCATCCGCACGATACCACAAAATGTCATATTCCATATCGCTGATCCGAATACCGGAATAATCCAGCGCCTGATTCAGATATCCGATAGAAGCCTCATAATCCCCGGTTTTATACGCAGCAATTCCCAGCCCGCGATATGCCGGCTGACTTTCCTCATCCAGGTTAAGCGCCAGCTGAAACTGCTTTGCTGCATCCTCATACTCTTGACTTCCCAGATATGCCAGACCCAGATAATTATAATACTCCGGGTTCATATTATCTGCAATTATGGCATTTTTAAACCAGGCCTGTGCTTCCGCATATTCGCCCTTTCTGCAAAGTTCCAGCCCTTCTCTGGCAAGACTGTCACGATTCCAGATATGAATACCAGCAAATAAGATCACTGCTGCAACAGCAGCAATGATCACAATTCTCCCGTTTCTGCTTTTCAGATATTCCAGTATCTTCTTTTTTTTATACTGAATTTTTGCTTTTTTATTTATCAGCATTTCTCTTCACCTGATTCCCTGTTACTGAATGCCGGTACTTCCGAAACCACCCCGATCTCTGCCCTCCAGATGTTCCTTCTCCTCAAAAATCAATGCCGGCTGATTCTTCATAATACGGAACTGACAGATCCGGTCATTCACATGGATCACCGTATCACGAACCGCCAGCGCCGGAAATCTCCACTCATCATGATCTCCGCAATAGCTGCAGTCGATCACGCCCATGTGATTCGCCTGGATCACACCAAAATTCTTATAGGTACTGCTGCGCGGCACCACATGCGCCTCATAGCCCTTCGGAAGCTGCATCGCAACTCCAAGGCGGATCAGGCAAAACTCTCCTTTCTTCAGTTCAACCTCTTCTGCCGCACGTAAATCAATCCAGTCTGACTTTCCATCAATATACGCCAGCTTGTCAACCTTATCCGTAAAATATTTAATCTTGATTGTTTCTGTCATTATGTACCATCCTCTTACTTTTCCGTATATTAAAAATTCAGCTCCAAAGTACCAGATGTCCTGTTTTTCTGGTCTCTTTCACATCAATCACACGCTGATTGCTGCTGCCCTTCCAATGCAGCTGAGTATCTCTGAGCGCTTCCATGTATTCACCATCCACTAAAACATCAATATACTGCATCACCGGCAGATCATCCACCTCATCCCATACAAAACCGGTATACATCCACAATGTCTTATCCGGATATTTCTGCTTCAGTTCTTTTGCAAACGCTGTAATCTCTTTTCTGTTTTCCGGATGCAGAGGATCTCCGCCTGAAAATGTCAGACCGGAGATATAGCTTTTCTCCATCTCCTCATAAATTTCCTCTCTGGCAGCGTCATCAAACTCGATACCTCCATGAATATCCCAGGTAATCGGATTATGACAGCCCTTACAGCCATGCGTACAGCCTGCAACCCATAAAACTGCCCGCAGACCATCTCCATTCAACATATCATCCTTCGTTATATTATGATATCTCATTTCTATTATCGCCCTTTCAGTAAACAGAATTATCCCGCTTTATCATCCTTTCCCATTCACAAAACAGCAGCTGTTCACAGCCTCACTGTAAACATAACCGTCTGTACCATACAGCAAAACAGGTCAGGCTCGGTCATTCTATTGTAATACAAGGTCTGTCATACCGTCAATGACCAACTGCCCGACTTTTACAAGTCGTACTGCAGCAAAACCAGCAGCATTATTTCTTCTTCCGCAACAGATACACAACTGCTCCGCCGCATACAAGGGATGCTGCGAGTAAAATGATATAAAATCCTGCCTGGCTGCTGTCACCGGTATCGGGAGCTTTCTTCTGCGTGCTGTCTTCCCCGGATGTATCAGCTGCTTTTTCAGTTTCTGCTGACACAGATTCCTTTTTGCCGGTATCTGCTGCTTCCTCTGAATCTGAATCCGCCTCCTTCCAGACTGCAAGACGATAACGCTTTTTCAGCTTATCCCAGCCGGTCGTTTCTTCCCGATAATACATCGTCATCTTATCAAAACAGCCTTCAAATGCATCCTCCGCAATTACAGGCGCATTACCCTTATAATAAACAGCTTTCAGATTCTCGCAATACGCAAATGCACACTCTTTAATAACCGTTACAGATGCCGGAAGAATTACTTTCTTTAATCCCATTGCGGAATAAAATGCATACTCGGGAATCTCCGTTATGCCATTTTCAACCAGAATCCTGCTGATCTGATCAATATATTCATCCCAGGAATAAACAGGAAACTTCTCTCCTTCAACCTCTTCATAAGAAGGGTGAATCGCACCGCTGCCACTGATCGTCAAAGTTCCATCCGTATCCAGTTTCCACGTGATATGATCTCCCTGCTTTCCTGATACCGCCTCTTTCAAAGGCTCAAAAGGCTCGTCTGCACTTCCCAGAAGAAGCTCCATCAAAGATTCCAGCTCCGATCCCAGCTCCTCATCATTAATGATCACTTCCAAAAGAGCTGTAATGTCAGAATCTTCGAGAATCGCTTCCATCAGCGCCTGCATCTCCTCCTCCGACATGGAATCAAGAGCTTCTGTGATCTCTTCATCCGTCATATCCGGGAACTGTTCTCTGATCTTTATCATAATTCTGTCCGCTAATGCCTTTACATTGGCATTCGTCAGAATCTTTTCAAAATCAGCCGCTGTTTCATCACCAAACTCCTCCCGAATAACTCCCAGAATCTCTTCCAGCAATCCACTGCCGCCGTCCTCCTGCGCCAGGTCATCCTCTTTTGAAGCTTCCGTCACGCCGGATTCTTCAAGAGAAGATGCTGACGAGCCGGATTCTTCAGAAGAAGGATTCAACGATTCCTCCCTGCTTTCCGGCTCATCGGAGGATATATCACCCGATGAAAGCGCTTCTGAAGATTCTTCTGCGAAGGCTCCGGAAGTACTTTCAGAAGGCTCTTCAAAGGAAGGTACTTCTGAGGAAGAAGTCTTCGCCTCTGTCACCTTCCCACCCGTAGTCCTGTCATCCGCAGCATACTCGCCGGTAGTCTTCTCCTCCGCAGCATACCCGCCGGTGTTCTTCTCATCAGAGGATCTGCTGCCCGAATTCTCTGTCAGACTACTTTCGTGCACTGCCGCAGACTCCCGGTCCGGCTCAATCTGACTTCCTGCCGCAAATGTCATCATCCCCGCGGTTAAACATAATGCAAAGGTGAGCAGAAGTGCCAGAAAGCATCTGAATGCTTTTTTACCTGTAGTCATATATGCCATCCTCCTTTCTTTCTTTAACACATGTCATATATCTGGTTTTAATATAACACCAAAAGGATTTTACGTCTATAAATCTCAGAAAACTTAATATTTTTCTAAGATTTGTAAATTTAACGTTAATTTTCATTAACGTTTTATAAATAGAGAAAGCAGACCGTAAGCTGAAAAACACTGTTATTTAACAACTTTGAAACAAGTCTGTGGTATACTTCCGGTAACGACTTTTTCTGAAATGGAGATTCTTATTTATGAATATATTAATCGTAGAAGATGAACCCGCTATTAACAATTTGATCTATATTAATCTGCAGGATGAAGGCTATCTCTGCACCTGCGCATTTCACGGCAGAGAAGCGGCCGAATTGCTGGAACAGCATCATTACGATCTGGTTCTGCTTGATATCATGCTGCCGGAAATCAACGGCTATGAATTGATGGAATATATCCGTCCCAGCAAAACCCCCGTTATTTTTATCACGGCAAAAACCGCTGTAAACGACCGGATCAAAGGTCTGAAGCTTGGTGCTGATGACTACATTATAAAACCCTTTCAGATTGGCGAACTGTTAGCAAGAGTGGAGGCTGTTTTGCGCCGGTTCGGAAAGACAGAAAAGATCATCTCCCTGTTTGGAGTGCAGATCGATCTGGATTCCCGCGAAGTCATTCGGAATGGAGTTCCTGTAGACCTAACCGTGAAAGAGTTTGACCTGCTGGTTCAGCTGGTGAAAAATAAAAATGTTGCGCTGCAGCGGAGACGTCTGTACGAGCTGGTCTGGAAAGAAGAATTCAGCGGAGAAACCCGCACCCTGGATACGCACATTCAAAGACTTCGTAAAAAGCTGGGATGGGAAGATCATATCAAAACCATTTTCCGTATCGGCTACCGGCTGGAGGTGTAAATTGAACTTTTTTTCCAAAATATTTATCACAGTAACTCTGATTCTGTGCACCTCGCTTTCGCTGTCCGGTTATCTGCTGACTTCCCTTTCCTTTCAGAATGCGTTCAAGCAGGAAACCGAACAGGCCCTTGAGCAGTATCAGGTTACAAAATTCACCTTTGAATCCAAGCTGATTTCGCTTGATGCCGAAAAGGCTGCCAAAACCTTATCGGATGAGCTGCTTCAGAATTCCTTTTCCCCTCTTTCCCAGGATCATCTGATTGCAGTCTTCTCAAAAGACAAAAAAGCCATTTACAGCGAATATCCTGCAAAATATAAAACGGCACTTTTTTCCAAAGCAGACTTCGGACAGCTTGTATATCAGGTAGAAACGCTGAATAACAGCCATTTTCTTACTGTTGCAGGCTGTTTTTCGCTGAAAAATCAAACCTTTTATCTGCTGTACAGCAAAAATATCAATGCTGTTTTTACCCAGAAAAAGACTATGGCCAGAAGCTTTCAATTTATCTACTGTGTGGTTTGTACACTGAGTATCCTGATTCTGCTTATTTTTTCCACACTGTTTGTATATCCATTGAAAAAAATGACAAAATTTGCACGGAAGATTACACAGGGCGATTACAGCAGCCGGGTCGCAGTCCATACGCATGATGAGCTGGGGGAACTGGCTGAAACCTGTAATACCATGGCCGATGCAATTTCAAAAAGCATGAACCAGCTCACGCAAAGCGCCGTTCAAAAGGAAGATTTCGTGGCAAATTTCGCCCACGAACTGAAAACGCCGCTTACCTCTGTAATCGGTTATGCGGATATGATCTATCAGAAAGATCTGTCAAAGGAAGAAACAAAAAATGCTGCACGCTATATTCTGGAGGAAGGTCTGCGTCTGGAGGAGCTGTCTCGAAAACTAATGGATTTAATCGTGCTGAATCGCCAGGATTTTGAGCTGGAGGAGCTGTCGGCAGAGGAATTTCTGGAAAACATCTCAGAAACGCTGTTTCCTGTCTGCCAGAGCAAACAAATCCGGTTTCATACAAAAGCGCAGGAAGCTTATCTTTCAATTGAATTTGATCTGTGTAAAACGCTGTTTCTGAATCTGATCGATAATGCAATCAAAGCCGGAGCTTCTTCGATTCAGCTTCTGGGAGAAAAAATGGAAAATACTTATCAGATTACCGTTTCAGATAACGGCTGCGGAATTCCCGAGGAAGAAATCAGCCGTATTACAGAAGCCTTTTATATGGTAGATAAATCCCGTTCCCGCAAGCAGCACGGCGCCGGCATTGGCCTGGCCTTATCCGCACGAATCGCTGAAATTCATAAGGCAGCGCTTCATTTTGAAAGCAAACCGGGTATCGGAACCCGCGTTATCGTAATATTTCCCATGAAAGGAGATTCGCAGTCATGAAAAAAATACGAAACACTGTTTTTATGATAGCTCTGATTTCATTTACGCTGATGTTTGCTGCCGCCGGACTTTGGGTGCCTGACTACTTTATGAATCAGCAGCAGAAAAATCTTACTCAGGGAATAAAAACCGTTATGCTGCCGACTGCAAAAAAGCGCTCCGAAGTCAGCACCAAAAAGCTGATGAACGCCGCCGCTGTTTACGGTCTTTACAGGCATTCAAATGACTTTATCCCCTGTGAGCCCACAAAAAACCAGATTGGAATCGGGGAAATCATTTCCATTGCCCACGATCAGCTCAACCAGCTCTGTCAGCTGAACATCCTTCCTGATCTGTTCTCAGAAGGGAAATTTATAAGTGAAACGATTCAATTCGGTACATTCGTTGACTCTGAAGATGTTGAATTTTATCATGAAAAATCGTTTTCAGGAGACACAGAATATCTGAAACAGTTTCAAAACTCAGAAAGAACCTGCTGGTACATACAGATTGTCTCGGAAAAGACAGCGGAGAAGAAATATTTCTACAGCAATTTTTTTCTTCACCCGGTCACAGGGCAGATTTTAAGAATCGAAGCTTTCTGGAATCATTCCGATTCGCAGAGCAAAAACCTAACAAAGCAGCAGCTTTTCAAGCAGTACATGCGCTATCTCGATATTCCCTCCGACGCCTGTATGACGCTCAAAGACTGGTGCTATGTTTTTGATTACCATACCCGCTTTTTTATAAAAACAAACCAGGATAGTAAAATAAATCAGGATAACCAAAGGACTCAGAGTACCAAAACCGACTCGGGGTTTCAGATATCCGATCAGGAAGGTTTTCTCTTCATTTATGCAGAAAATTACTGATCCTGCATTTTTTTCACTCTGAGACAACTCCCTGACATCCTTTAGACAACTTTGAAACATAGGTCTGATAAACTGAATATCAGTTACATTATTGAAACAGCTGTCTGATAAACCAAATATCAGTCCTACTATTGAAACAGCTGTCTGAAGGAGTCTGCTTATGAAAAAAACTTTTCCACGATATTATTTATTTTATTTTACATTTTCTGCTGCAATTGTTATACTGATAATATCAATAGCAGTTATTCTGTTTCAGACAGGGAACAGCCCTGCAAAACCCCGTAGTACAACACAGACGCAAAAATCTGCGTTAACAAGAGCAGCACCTGAAACCCTCTCATCCTCCGATATCCGGCTTCCCCTGAAGGGAACGACCATTTTTCTCGATCCCGGTCACGGAGGAAAGGACCCCGGGACAGTTGATTACGGGCTTTTTGAAAAAACGCTGACTCTGCAGATCTGTAAAAAACTGCAGCAGCAGCTGGAAAATCTCGGAGCCACTGTCGCAGCGAGCAGAGACCGTGATGTCCATGTTGACCTGAAAAAGCGGGTACAGGCTGCCAAAAAAGCGGGTGCCGACCTTTTTATCAGTCTGCACCTGAATTCCGTCGATTATGATACCAAATCAAATGGTATCGAAACCTACTATCATACTTCTTCGTCCCCTGACAGCATCCTGCTTGCCGGGCTCATTCAGAAACACCTGATTCAGGCCACATCGGCCAAAGACCGCGGCATCAAGCAGAAAAATTTTTATGTAATCCACAAAACTGATATTCCTTCCTGCCTGATCGAAGCAGGTTTCCTGTCTTCTGCAAAAGAACAGGCTTTACTGCAAAATTCATCTTACCAGGATAAGATTGCCGCCGGAATCACGCAGGGAATTCTTTCTTACCTAAAACACCAAAAAGCTGTTCATACAGTTTGAACAAAATCAATCCCACCGGCAGCTGCATAACCAAAAGGCTTGCCCACATATTGAAAGGAGGCTTCTTATGAAAAAAACAGGAAATAAAATCTGCCTCATACTTTTGTTGGTTATATTTTCTATCTCAGCCTGCCTTACCGGCTGCAGAAAAAAACCGTCTGACACGCCTTCGCCCTCCTCTGAAATCAAGACTCAGGGGACTTCTGCACAGGAAAAACCTTCTGCTGAAAATTCTTCCGAAAGCACACAGGTTTCTTCCGAAGAATCCAAAAAGCCTTCCAAGACTCCCTCCAAAGGCACAGAAACTCCGACCAAAAAACCGGAAACTGACGCAGAAAGCACACAAGCTCCTTCAAAAAAACCAGAGACTGACGCAGAGAGCACACAAGCTCCTTCAAAAAAACCGGAGACTGATGCAGAAAGCACACAAGCTCCGACCAAAACTCCTCCTGAAACAGAATCATCTGCTTCACACGGTAAAAAATATACGAATAAAGAGCTGAGAGCATTTGACAATACCAGTCAGGGATGGGGACAGGGTGTTCATTTTAACTCTCTTAACCAGCCCGAAGCCTGTCTTGATTATCAGAAAAAATATGCTGCTTTCGAGCCGTTTTTCATCGGTGACCAGGGAAAAAACATCTGGCTGACCATGGATGAGGGCTATGAAAACGGTTATACTGCCAAAATCCTGAAAACCTTAAGGGAGAAAAACTGCAAAGCAATCTTTTTTGTCACAGGACAATACGTAAAAGAAAATCCAAAATTGATCAGACAGATGATTGCGGACGGACATATTATAGGAAATCACTCCTGGTCGCATCCCTCAAAGGGGATGCCCTCTCTGTCGATTGAAGAACAGATTTCAGACATTACCAGGCTGCACAACTATGTAAAAGAACATTTTAATTATGAAATGACTCTTTTCCGATACCCAGCCGGTATTTTCAGTAAACGATCTCTGGCCGTTTTACAGAATCTCGGCTACCGTCCTCTTTTCTGGAGCTACGCTTACGCCGACTGGGATCCTGACAAACAGCCTGAACCGAAGCAGTCTCTTAACAAACTAATCGAACGGCTGCACCCGGGTTCACTCTATCTGCTTCATGCAGTTTCCTCCACCAACACCGAAATCCTGGGAGATTTTATCGATCAGACCCGCAGTAAAGGGTATCGGTTCACAACGCCGAACTGACATGCATTTTCATAAACCGTGGCTGTAAAAAATGAAGACATCGTTTTTTTACAGCCACGGTTCGACTTATGTTTTTCAATATTCTGTTTTTACCGAATACTATTTTCTGCTTCCGCAACCAGTTTGTCCAGCTTTTCCTGAATTTCCGGTGCAAGTGCCTCGGGCTCATGTGATGCCAGGATCATTCGTACCTTTTTTGCGGCTCTTTCTTCCATTGTCAGAGCCCCATCTTCTTTCCATGCATCATAAATTCTCCGTTCAAGCAGATCCGGATAATAAAATTCTGTCCTGAAATACTCCATTGTCTGCTCTGAATGAAGGAAATTTCCTCCGGGGCCAACTTCCTCAATGTATTCCAATCCGATTCTGTCCTCATTTACTTCAATTCCTGCACAATAACGTTTTGCCATGCCAATGATTTCATTGCATACACACAGCATCGTCAGCGAACCTGTCATCCCGATATCCATAAACCCGGCATCATGCACCAGATTTCCCCCGGTCAGCAAACTAAGCATTGTTTGGAAAGAAGCCTCTATTCCCGCTTGTGCATCGACTGTTTTTGATTCTGTGGAACCTGCCATATCAAACGCAGGAATACCCAGATAATGCAGAATTTCATTAGAAGCTCCAAGAAGCAAACTTGTTGCAGGCGCTCCATAAGGTGTCTGCATGGTCGTCATATCAAGCGGTGTACCGGATGTTCCGCCCATAAAAGGTGCTCCCGGTCGAAGAAGCTGATTGATTACCAACCCAACAAATGTATCTGCAAATCCAACTGCCAGAGATCCCGCAAGAGTTACCGGCGAGGTCGCACCCATAATCATGCCCGGCGTATATAAAGTCGGAATTCCATACTCTGTTGTTACAAATACCTTCTGCAGTGCCTCTTTTTCATGGACCATCGGTGATGTTGGCTCGCTGTAAACAATAACAAACGGTTTTTCTGCCAGTTTGTCTTTTCCTCCTGCGACCACAGCACACATTTCAAGCATATATCTGAGATTAGAAGGATTAAATGCCCATGTACAAATCGGTTTGGTTGTATTTCTCACCATTGCATCCAATTCATGAACATCTGCAAGTGTCGGTGTTTTATCTGCAATCATGCAAAGGGACATTGCATAATCCAGATGCGGCAGAGCATCTGTCAGTTTTGCTGTATTTGCTGCATCCTGTTTTTCAGGTTTTCTACGCTCCCCTGTATAAGGATCATAAAAAAAGCAGCATGTCGGACCCGCCCCGAAATAAGTGTTCCTTCCGCCCAGTGTCATAGATTCTTTTCCATTTCTGTCATACATCTGAATTACCTTTGGAACAGAATCAATACACCTTTTTACAAGACTTCTTGGGATTTTTACCGTAATCCCATCCGCCGTACATCCATTTTCCACCAAAAGTTCCAGCGCTTTGTCATAATGAATCCTGCATCCGGTATTTTCCAAAATTGAAAATGCCGCATCAAGAATATCATCCTTCTGACAGTCACTTAATAATTCAATTTTCAGATTACTTCTCATATTTCTACCTCCTATACAGCTTTTAATAGACAGCTTTTATTGCACGCTTATTTCATAGCCCGCTTTCCGGTCATTTTTTTCATAAGTATTACTGCCGCGATGCTTCCTGTTGCTGCAAATGCCAGCATTAAAACAAAGATTGCACGATATCCTGCTGCACCTTCAAACGTATCCAGCAATTTTCCGCAAATTGTACTCATAAATACATCTGGTGCAAATCCAATGATTGAAACAATTCCAACCGCTGTTCCGGTTACATGAACAGGGATATTTACTTCATCTAATGTTGCAAAATAGATTCCTCTCATTGCAAAAATTCCTGCACAGAGAATCAGCAGAACAATAATCAAAGGAATCATTGCACTTTTTGTAGTCGGCAGCACGATAATAACTACAAGCGCCGCAACAATAATTGTATAGCATCCCACAATAACCTTTGTAACAGATTTCATTTTATCTGCCAGAATCCCACCCGTCGGTGCACAGATAAACTGCAGAACATAGCTTCTCATAATAGAAAGAAACGCTGCAAAAGATGCAGTTGCTCCAATTACATTTGTAAAGTACGGAGTCAGATAGGTACTTCCCAGATATACGCTGTAACAGCATATGATAATCAGCGCAATCAGCCAGATAGAAGGTGTCTTCAGAATCATAATAATATCTGAAACTGTTGCCTTTTTCTTTTCCTGTCTGTTATCCTCTCTCTGACCCTGGGGCAAAAGCAGCAGGATCAAAATACCGGTTACAATATTTAATACTGCCATTACAAAAATAATACCTTTCAAGCCTCCAATACTTTCCCCCATCTTCGTAAATGCAAACAGCGCTGCAAAAGAAATCGCAGTTGAAATAATCCCCCGGCTGCCTTCTACCAGCCCAAAAAGCCTTCCCTGTTCATCACTTGTTCCAAGCATTCTGGTTGCTTTCATCATTGCCGACCAAAATGTCAGTGTTGATAAAATACCCCAGCCTCCAAATATAATGATCTGCGGAATATACCCCGGAAAGGCAGCATACCACAATCCCAGAATACCAGAACCGACAAGAGAAATCGTAAGCAGAATTTTTACAGAAAATCGATCAGCTGCAATTCCTCCAATCGGATAAAAAACCATAGCCAGAATACCGAATACGCTCAATGTAATACCAAATTCCGTATTATTCAACCCTGAAGCCTGAAGTAAGGCATCATAATAAGACCATCTCAAATAGGGCAGCAGATAAATAGATGTTCCTGCCAGACCCAGCAAAAGAATGCCAACATAAGTTTTGGCGCTAAACCCTTTTTTCATAAGCTTCCTCCTTGTTCACCCAATCAAATCTATTGTTACAATTCATCGAGCATACTGATATAAGAAGCATCAATGCCTTTCTCAAGCATAACTGCTCTCATTTTTTCCAGTACTTCCTTATCAATTTCAGGCTGCTGATAGCTATCAAGAAGCTGATTTAAACGTTTTTCAATATTTCGGTCAAATATCTTTGCAGCTTCCTGCTTCGGTCCTCTTACACTGATATTCGGCAGCATGGATTCCTTTTTGCAGTATTCAAAGGTATGCTCTTCCATAAGAAACTGCCCGCCGGGTCCCACTTCATCAATTACATCTTCCGGTATTGTTTCTTCATTTATTTCAATATCTCTGTCAAAGCGGTTTACTGCATCAATTATTTCAAAATCAACAATCATCTTTTCATAAGAGACCGACAGATAAGATTCCATCATACCCGCCGACTGAAAAATTACATTGATACCATTCTGATGACAGGAATGATATGTCATCATTGATTCATATCCGGCCTGTGCATTTAAACTTTTTGCATCGGTTAATGCACCACCCGCTCTGCTGGGAATACCATAAAATCTTGCCATTTCCGCACAATACTTATAACAAAGTGCTCCCTCCGGAGAACCGATTGCTATTGCACAGGTAGACATATCTGCATTAGCTGATTGAGAACCGTAAATTACAGGAGAACCCGGAGCATACATCTGTGCAAGAGCAATTGTCGCTATTACTTCTGCATTTGCTATTGCAATTGTTCCTGCAAGCGTAACAGGTGAAGTAGTTCCTGCCATAGCAGCTGCTGCAATTCCACAAGGCTGACCGTATTTCAACATTGTAAACATAGTTTCTGTCATATTTACATCCAGCTGAAGCGGCGTATTGGTATTGATCATGCAAAGTACATGAGGATCTTTTCTGAGCATTTCTTCACTCAGTCCAAACCGGGCACAACACATACGGATAACAGCCTCCATTTGTTCATAGTTACCACTGCCTGCCCACACAGCTTTTTGGCTGTGTCTGAGTGCAAGATAATACATCAGCAGTGTAGACCACTCTTCCGGCACGTTTTCCGGCTGGCACGGCATCCCTCCGTTAATGTGATAATTCTCATTTTGTTCAAAAAGTTTTATCATTTTAACAAAGTCTTCCACTGTTGCAGGCCTTACTGCACCATCCTTTTCCATAATATGGGTCGCCCCCATAGACGGCGCATTTAAAACTTTATTTCCCCCGATTTTTACAGAATACACAGGGTCTGCTGCTCCAAAATACACGTATTCCGGCGCCATCTTTACATATTTCATAATCTGCTCTTCTGTAAAGTATGCGATTCCTTCTGGATTCACAAAAATACCATGCGATTTTAAAACCTTTACTGCATCCGGGTGATGGAATTTCATACCCGTTCTGTTTAAAATTCGCATAGATGCCTCATGTATTTTTTTTACCTTTACTTCGCTCACATTCAATTTCCTTTCACTTTGGTTTACGCGTTAACCATTGGGTTAAAAATAATGCCAACACCAAGGTTGGTCACTATTTTTTATTCAATGATAAACGAATCAATTGTCTTTACGATCATAGAATAACAATCTTCAATTACCTTTTCCACTACTGCCGGGTTCTTATAATCATTCATATGCTCCAACAGCATCCCACGCACAATATAACTATTCGTGCGGCTGACATAAAATGCATCCTCCATCTTCATCCTGCCTTCATTCACACTTTTTCGAAGCCAGATAAAATCACGTTCTTCAATTCTCGGATTAAACATCATAGTATAGTAATATGCCGTTGTCCGCTTGCTCATCTCTCCCGGATAAAGCTCAAAATACTCAACAATTGCATCAGCATATACTTCATTCCCCTCCCCCCAAAACAGATTCTCATAAATCCTGGGATTACGGAACGCATAATTAATAAATGCCTTCCACGCTCTTTTATCAATAGTAATTCCATCCTCTTTGCTAAGAGAAATTTCAAGACCTTCTTTCGTGTATCCCTCTAAAAACCTTAACGATGCCATCACAACCAGATAATTCAGATTCGTAAAATACTTATAAATTACTGTAGCTGTACATTCGGCCTTCTTTGCGATATTTCTGGCAGAAACCTTATCAACTCCTTCGTTCTTCATAATTTCATACGTTGCTTCAATTAACTTTCTTTTTGTGTCTTCTACTGCCATATATTTCCTCCATCTGTTTCTGTGGATATATTAGCACAATTGCAGAAGTCACGCAAGATTAGGTTAACGCGTTAATCCATTTGCTTTTATCATACACTTTTCTCTCTCATCTGTCAATCAACAACACTTACAATCTTTTTCTGCTATTAGTCTGAATATTCTGTTACTATTTAATTATCCTTCCTTCTCTAATCTGCCCTCTATCTACTTCCAGCACCACATCAGCCAGATATTTTATGTCATCTTTATTATGACTTGCAATAATCACAATAGCTCCACGCTGCTTAATTTCAATTAATAACGCTCTCACATCCTCAACGCTTTTTTCATCTAATGCATTTGTGGGTTCATCAAGCAGCAATAACTGAGGTTTCTCAAAAATAGCCTGTGCAATAGAAAGTTTTTGCTTCATTCCCAATGAATATGCTCTTACTTTTTTCTTTCCTGCATCCGATAATCCTACTTTATCCAAAGCCTCATAAATATCTTCATCAGTAGCCTTCTTTCTGATTTTCGCCAGAAGTTTTAAGTTCGTATATCCATCATATTGCGGCATAAGTTCCATATTTTCAATAATAATTCCCGTATCTTCCGGAAAACTGATATCTTTGTGTAACTGTTTTCCATCAATCATTATTTTTCCTTCTGTAGGATAAATCAATCCGGCTATCGCCCTCATCAACATTGTTTTGCCCGAACCATTTCGGCCATACAAACCGTAGATTTTTCCTGGTGCGAAGTTATAATTAATATGATTCAAAACCGTTTTTCCTTTTATAGCTTTTGAATAATCTTTTATTTCTACATACATTCTATGTACTCCTTTTCTATTCACTGCTGGAAAAAATATCTTTTTTCCGAAATACCAGATTCATTAAAATCATCTGTATCACACAAATACTTACAACCACGACAAACATCCAGCTTTTGCTGATGGAAAGTCTGTCCGTTCTTGCCGTGAGCGCCAGATTGGAATAAAATACCAGATTTAAATATGTATTCCCATCATGTGCTGCAATAAAATCTCCGGCATAAATATGAATTCCTATTATGCTCATGGTAAGCAAAATACCTATTCTGCTGTCGAATACAATCTCAAAAATGGACTGCCATAATACAATGCTGAAAGCAACTATATAGAACAATCCTATATCTGAGATTAATTTCTCTGCAGGTACCAGTTCGCCCTTTTTCCCTGCTAAAAAAGCAAACAGCAGAAAGATTACAATTATGAAAGTTATTATTTGAAAGATATTTTTTATCTGGTCTATTATAATTTTTCTTATGACAAGTCCACGTTTTACACTGCGAATCAGTTCCAGGATTCCATACCCTTCAATATATTTTTCCGTATTTCCGAATCCATAAAAAATAATAATTCCAAATAAATACAAGGTTGATGCATAAAACAATGTTTGTCCATTGTAATCGACCCCTGCAAATACATTTTCATAACTGAACGGAATATAATTTCGAATCACATAATATATGTAAAACAATGTGCCGACCAGGCACCATCTTTTTTTACTTGCAACATTCATAGGATATCCCTCTTATCATAAATCGCTCCAGAAAGAATACTGAGGATTCCGATCATGCACCAGTTAATCAACTGATTTATGGCTATACAGGTAATTTCGTTCCAGTAAATACCATAACCATACTATTGCAGACATTCCCGCTAGTCCGACATATCGAATGATACCCGCTTTATAATTCATCTTCTTTCACCTTTAGCACATATATGACTGCCAAAAACAAAACTGTAACAGCGCTCACGATTCCACCGGCACATAACATATAATCTATTCCATACTCGGTAAATGGCTGGATTAAATATATGATACTGTACTTGCCCATAACCAATCCCATCCATAGAAAGAACGCAATCAAATATGTCACCACATAATTTTTGCTAAGAAGCGCCAGACATTGTGAGATCACCCCACAGAAACCTGCTATAACAGATGTCAATAAAATATAGCATAAATAAACCATATCCGGTTTCTCATACATCACTCGAAACCATCCGCCTTGTTCTGCAAACACTTCCATTCCCTGAAAATTATAACCGTCCTTAAAGATAATTTGTGCTGCTACAAAATTCAGCAGTAGACTAATAAAAAAAACAACGAACGGTATTATAAATGAAGACAGTAATTTACCTGTAATATATTTTATTCTGCCAATCCTTGCTAAAAGTGCATTTGTATATCCTTTTCGATACTCCAATACTGATCTGTCGCTGACCAGATTCAATACAAAAAGAGGCGTTAACCAGATTAATAGCATTTGCGTTAAGTGTCCACGTGAACTGCCGGATAAATAAGAAGCTTTTGCAGGATGTATAATCCAATCACTTACCGTTATAACGTCCTCTTTTTCACTCAATTCTTTCATTTTCAAATCATTCTCAAATATTTGCTCTTTATTTTCTCTTTTATCCCATACATTTTCCTGATTACACACCATGCATAAATCAACGAATATAATCATTATCATAATAAATATAAAAATCCATGTTCGCTTTGTTTTAAAAACACCCACAATTTCTTTTTTTAACATACTTATCTCCTAAATTTAATATGTACTGCTGCAACAATTTGCTGTAGTCATTTACAGTTTTAGACAATTCAGCTTTCCGGAAAGGAACTGGAAAATGGCTATCAGATTACCGTTTCTGATAACAGCTGCGAAATCCCCGAAGAAGAAATCAGCCGGACTACAGATTTTTCTCTATTATGTCTGATTTCAGGAATTTCCTGTAAACCAGACATAAGACGATTCCTGCTGCCAGAAATTGAATTGCAAGACTGAGCGCTTCATTTCCGGGAAAGCAAAGCTCCAGATTTTCTTCCATAAACCATCTTCCGCAGTAAAACCAGAGCATCGTAGGATTCATCTTGCATATAACATCCCAAAATGTTACCGTACTGTATTCTGCCAGAAAACGAAAGAAGAACAGAAGAAGTATTTCGAGTAAAAATGAGAAATAACTGTTTTGAAGGAACAGATAAATCCCGGCTGTTAACAGACCGATAACCAGCACAAGCAGCAGCGCAATGGTGATCGTCGCAAGTAAATACTGCCATATATTCATCGGGACATAAGTGATAAACGGATAAAAAAGGATTCCCCGGTATTCTGCCAGCATCGCAGAAGAAACGGATACGTCCCAGAGCCCCTGATAAGATATTTTTGAAAAATATATCGCCAGTACGGAAAACAAAAGTACGATACAAAACAGAAAACCTGTCGATAAACCTGCTTTTATTTTTATTTTCTGAATTCTTCTGCCTGCTTTGCTGCTGTAAACCAGCTCGCCTGTTTTCTGCATTCGCTCATAATCCATCAAAAACAGGATTCCAATACTCATAATAAGCATCATTTCCAAAAGCACCGGCTTGATAATCCTATGATACAGGACATTGTGAAGCTCATAATAAATTCCCGGATAAAACGCCTGCATTTCCTCGCCGTTTTTCCTGATTTCTTCCACACGGCGCTGAAGCCGCTCATATCCTGTGTCAATATAGCGCTTGTAAGTTCCCTTTGGATGATACTCCTGAAGTTCCTCCTTCAAGTCCTTAATTTCAATCATGTTCACCCTGTCATATAACTCTGACGCTTCCAGACTCCCCGCTGTGTAGATTTCTTCGATTCGCTTTTCTGCATCCGACTTTTCATTTGATTTTCCACCCGACCTTTCAGTCGATTTCCCGTCGGATTTTCCACCCGACCTTTCAATCAGTTTTCCGCCTGACCTGCTTTCCGTAACGGTTTCTGCTGCCAGCTTATGTACCACAAGAAGTTCCTCCCGCATCGGTTCCACATGCACCCAAAGCAGAAACAGATTGTATAACATGCATACTATAAACAAACACCATAACACCGGATGTGTCAGCAATTTTTTCATCTCATTTCGGAACATAATCTGCCTCTTTTAATTCATATTTTTCAATCCTTATTTTTTAATCCATACGCATCTATATCAACACATTTTTTATACCAGCATATCTTTTTTTCGATTCCGCAGATAACCTGCCCATGAAGCTCCGGCAGCCAGCAAAAACAGCAGCACTACAGCCACGGCCGGAAACAGCGCCTGCACCATCCGGCTTTTCCCCATTCCGCACTCCGGATAAAATGCAAATAAATTAGCAGCTTTTTGAACATACAGCATTCCTATTCCAATCACGAGCGGAAGCGCTGCTGCAAAGCCAATCATATAATTGGCTGCTTTTTGGGAGATAAAATACAGAAGCATCGTTCCCGTAAGAGCGTACAGCCAGTTTAACAACAGGTAAATTCCGATATAAACGCCAAAATTTATATCAAACCACAGAGCAATACTGGCCGTATGGGTGACCGCAGGGCAGGCTGCAAATGCCAGAATCCCTTTTTTCCACAAAATCACCAGATATATCCCGGTCTGCACAAAACAAATCAGACTGCTCATAAGCAGAATGGAAAAAAACTGTCTGCATAAAAGGCTGCGCCCTGTCGCGGTAGTAAGACAGAGTCCTTTTACACCGCTCAGCCGCTCCCGGATCTGATAGGGAAGTGTCAGAACCATACAGCTTATAAGAAGCAAAATTCCAAATACCGCCATCTGATACCGAATATAATCAAATGCGTTCTCCGGCAGCAGCGACACCCTTTTATTTAAAAGCAGTTCGGAAGCCCGTTCTTTAAAATCTTCGGAAATACCGCCCTTCTCACCGCCATACCGATCTTCTATCAGGAAATCAAGCTGCTCTTCTTCAAATCCAAAGCTTCTCCATTCAGCATTCAGCTCTTCCTGAAAGCCATCTATTGTCTGCTTGCGAAATACATCCTTATAGTGAGTCACAAAATTGAAGTCGTCTATCGCCTGAACAAGCCCGGCATTTTCCGGTTTCATATCCTTGTCTTCATCATAAATATCAAAAAGCTCATTCCCCACTCTTTTTAATTCTTTCCAGCTCCCGATTTTATGCTTTTGGAATACTGCATTTTCCCGAACCGCACGGTCCAGTCTTTCAACTGTCAGCTTCTGCTTTTCCTTTAACGCCTCTCCCCATTCGCTCATCTCCATATCCGGCCCGTATTCTTCCATCAGCTCTGCCGAAAGCAAAATATCGGCTTCTCCGCTTGCACTGGCAGGATAATAATACCAGTCCATGTAAGTCCTTTGAAAAAACACGGAAAACAGCGCAATGATCAGAAGCAGTTTCCAGTTCATGATTTTTTTGCATTCCAGAAATAAAATTCTCATCGTATTCCTCCCTGTCCAATCTTCTTCCAGGCCAAATCTGCCTTCGTTGAAATCTGTTCTTCCTGATACACGACCAGAAATACGTCCTCCAGATTAGGACTGCATCTGACTGCGCCGCTCTCTCCAAATCCTGTTTCATCATAATATCGTACCGCCATACACCCTTTTTCCTGTCTGGCGGATAAAACCATGTGGCTCTGCTCAAAAGCGTGATAATTCTGTTCTGCCACTTCCATTTCAAATATTTTATTTTCCAGCATTTTGCAGATATTGGGAACCGTATCCATACAATACAGCTTTTTATCTTTTATCATAATCACTTCATTTGCAATGGATTCAATATCCGATACGATATGCGTGGAAAGAATGACAATCCGATCTCTGGAAAGGGCGGAAATAATATTGCGGAAGCGAACCCGTTCCTTCGGATCAAGTCCGGCTGTCGGTTCATCCAGAACCAGAATCTTAGGGTCATTTAACATTGCCTGAGCGATTCCAACCCGCTGCAGCATTCCGCCGGAAAACTGCTTCATTTTTTTATGGGCAGCCGCCTCCAGTCCCACCAGCGCAAGAAGCTCGTCAATCCGACAGGAAAGCTCCTGCTTCCTCATTCCTTTTAACGCTCCCAGATACATCAGATACTGAACAGGGGTATTATTCCGGTAATAGCCAAACTGCTGAGGCAAATAACCGATCAGATCCCGGTATCTTGCTCCCATTTTCCAGATTTCCTCACCGTTATACAGAATTTCCCCTTCCGTGAGTGTAAGCAGTGTTGTAATCATTTTAATCAGTGTTGTTTTTCCCGCTCCATTTGGAGATAGCAGCCCGTAAAGCCCGTTTTCCATACTCAGGCTGATATCGGAAAGCGCCGTAAAATGACCATAATTTTTACTGACATGCGTGAGTGTAAGCATCTTTTCTTCCTACCTTTCCTACATAAATAAAAAAATATACCATAATTCCCATACTGACTGTTGCATGAAGCGCAGGCGGCATCCACTCGAACAGCAGATAGCTCACTCCATCGCCGTATTCTGTCAGCAGACAGCAGGTAACAATCCAGCCTCCCGCCAGCCACAGAATGTGAAAATACTTCCCAAACCGGTTGTACAGATAGATAGACAGTAACGCAAATAAAAACATACTGCTGAAGCCGCTCATTACAAGTTTCCTCCCATATTCATTTTCCATAACAGGAAGAAACAGAACGGAATCTGCAAATACTGCGAAAATCGCAGCATAAAACATCCTAAGACTGATTAAATACGTAAAAGAGTACCGCAGACTCTGCTTCAGCTCCACAATTTCCGTCTGCTCCTCATACCAGTAGGACATCGCCGCAAACAACAGATAAAACATCGGAAACAGCATTAGAACCAGATATTCCGAATGTTCCACACTTTCTCTGAAATCCCAGCAGACTTTCAACACCAGCAGGTAAAGCAAAATGCTCATAACGACTGCCAGCTGCGATTTATAAAATATAACCTTTAATCCCGGTCCCCAGTAAAGTGACTTCAGCTGCTCAAAAAAGCTCTGCTTTGGCGGCAGTCCAGCATCAAGAATCCGGTCCATTTGTATACGCATTTCCTGTCGATCCGGATATGGAATTTCAAAATTCTTTTTTTCTTCTCTGCTCATGCTCCGATACCTCCCTACATGGCTTTTTTTATTTTCTGCTTTTTATTTCTCATTTTCCAAAAACTCCTTTCGCAAACGTCTTTGTATCGCATAAAACCTGGTCTTAACCGTATTTTCGGAAAGCCCCATATCCTGCGCGATCTCCTTAAATGTCCTTTCAAGAAAGCACTTCTGCTGAAAGATCTGTACATACACATTGTCATACTGAACCATTTTATCCATTACCTCCTGAATCATTTCCTTTTCCAGAAGCTTCTGCACGAAGTCCTGCTGCGCACATTGTTCCTGCCAAAAATCGATTTCCGGCACATCCTCCACAGCCTCAAAAACCGTCTCACAGATTCGCCGCCTGTGATAACGGCTGCGATAATAATCTGTAATTTTGTTGGAGGCAACTGTGTAAAGCCAGGTACGAAACTGTGCCTTCCTCTCATCAAAAGAAATCAACCCACGAAGCACCGCTATAAAAATATCCTGTGTCAGATCCATGGCAAGCTCTCTCTCCTGCACCTGCCGAAAGGCAAATGCAAAAATTTCCCGGTAATATCTTCCCAGCAGCTCATCTGCCGCTTTCCTGTCATTCTTCCTTTTTATTTTCCGAATGAGCTTATTATCTGAATCCATGACAAAACCTCTTTCTGTACTGTATAACGCAGTACATCCTGCATAATTGCTTTTCCTTCTGCACAATTGCTGTTCTTTCCGCACAATTGCTTTTTTTTTCACAAATAACTCCCTGCTGAGTACTTATCACAGGGGGCAAAATTCCTTTTGCTCCCAACGCCATACTAATCTTACAATAATACATACGAAAGAATAAAAAGAAAAGTTTTAAAAAAATATATTTTTTATGGGCACCGCCTGAAACACCAGTTTTACATCACCTGACAAAAGGCAAAAAAAGCGAACCCGAAAAACAATATTATTGCTTTTTCAGGTTCGCTTTCTTAGCAGAACATTATCTGACTTTTTTCAGGACGTTATTAAAACATGATTAGTACAGTTTTAAAACGTCGTCAGAACAGTATTAAATTTTATCAACACAGCATTAAATATTATCAGAACATAATCTGCAGAGGCAGACGAGTTGATTCTTCCGGATTAATTCCAAACTGTTCCTGATTCAGCTTGTCGATTGCGTTGGTCAGTGACTGGTAAACTCCGGGATAAACAGAACCGGGACCGCCTTGTGCAATACAGGGAATGAAGTGTTTGTTTCCGCATTCTCCGCAGACACGGCGAACCGTTGCTTCACACCATTCATCGCTCCAATCAGGTTTATCTACGATAATATTTTCAAGGCCGCCCATGAAAGTAATCTTATCTCCGTATTTCCTGATCAGTTCAGGAAGATTGTTGGTCTCCATGCAGCCCTGCCATACGTCAATTCCCATCTCGATCATGGAAGGAACAAGCGTAGCTGCGTAGCTGTCAGAATGATGAACTACATAATCTACACCATGGCTCTTGTAATAACCATAAATTTCCTTATAAGGCTCTAACAGAAATTCGTTAAACATGTTAGGGCTCATAAAGGTGCTGTCGTAAGAACCCCAGTCATCATGATGGAACAGCATATCAGGATGCAGATTGGAACAGATTCCCTCAGCAAGCTCCAGCTCCCACTCGGTCAGATATTTGATCAGATCATGCATTTCCTCTTCATATTCGATATAATAAGTTAATGCATTTACGATTTCGCACAGATGATGTGTCTGTTCAAATAAGCCGGGAGCAACAAATACAGCCTTAAATGCCTGTTCGGAATCAACAGCATCATACATTGCCTTGCACTGATCCCACATCTCCTGAGGAAATTTTAATGACGGCGCTTTTACATAATCTCTCCAGTGCTCAATATCCTTTACAACAATCTTATCAGGTGTATGTACCGGAAACATACCGGGTGTTCCTTCCGGGAAAGAGTTTGTTACTCCCCATGCATTTTTCACATTTTCCTGACCTTTCTGAACCAGCGGACTTGCAAACATAAAGGGATGAAACAGCAGCTGAACTGCTTCGTACTGATTTACAAATCTGTCGGGGTTACCGCCTTTGATACATTCAATCATGTTTTGTTTCGGTGTTAACATAAAATACCTCCTTATCATACACTGCTATGAAAATAAAATGACATCAGCAAATACAATCTGACCTCCGGACTTTCCAGATTCAGACCAGTCAGACGCTGAATCCGATCCAGCCGATGCGGCAGCGTACTGCGATGGATCTTCATAATTCTCGCAGTTAGGGTTCCATTTCTTTCATATGTCAGATATGTTTTTAACGTTTCATACAGATCGGTTCCGTGTTCTCTGTCATACTGTTCCAGAATATAAACTGCAGGGTTGACGATCGTATCCTTTGTCAGCGTTCCAATTCCTTCCTTCATCCAGTAATCCAAAACGTACGCATCAAAAGTATGATACCAGAACATCTGATTCTGCTGAGTACCGTAATATAATGCAATCTCTGCCTGTCTGAAATAATACTGCATTTCCAGAATATCATAAAAAACCATGGAAACGCCGATGTGAAAAAGTCCTTCCCTGATAATATACACCATCCGTTTTCTGAAATCCTGAAGCGAAAAGTGATTCACATCCATATTGACCAGCAGATATATCTTATGATTATAATAACACGCATAGCTTCCGGGAATCTGTTCTTCAATATTTCCACACATTCTGTAAATTGACATCTGTGTGATTTCTTCATTCACAAATGAGATTTCTGAACAAAGGTATGCATCTGTGCGATTTCATGAAAACAGACCCAGCTGCATCTCCAGATTCGCCTCATCAGGAAGTTTACCATTCAGTGCATCCTGAACAATTCCCTTTAACGGATGCTGTTCTTCATTATCCTTTATATCTCTGCGCTCAAGCAGGATTCGAATTGCTTCCGCAAAGTATTCCGCATCCTTTAACTGACCCGTTTTCAGAGAAGACAGCAGTTCCAACAGGATAAAACGTCCTCTGTAAACTCCATCCTGCCATATATTAACATAAATACATCTGCTCTCATCAAAATCACTGTCCCAGATATGCCCACCGTGTGTCAGCAGTGTCTTTTTATACTCTTTGCTGACCCGGAAGTTATTCAGAGTTTCGGCATCCTGTGTATACTTCCCCGTGCGGTTATTATACGCAAAACGCATGGCATTCTCCGGCATCTCTGAAACTGCCAGTATATTGTAATAGGTATCATGAATAAAAACCGGGTTATGAAAATAATCCCGCGCCAGGGCACAGATATCCTCAACGGTTCCGTCATGATTCAGAATATAATTGATTTTTTTCTCGCAGATATGATTTTTGCTGAAAATCTCCTGAATCCGGTTAAACAGCTCACGCATTGCAGACGCGGAATACTGTGCTTCTTTCATATGAATCCACGAACAGCCAAAAACTATGTGGCTGCGGTTGCATTCTCCGACTACGATAAGATATCCTTCCTTCATAGTAAAAGGATGACGCTCCAGTTCCTCTCCATCACACAAATAAAGATAAGATTTATCCAGTTCTTTCTGACCATAATAATACTGAACACCAATCAGACAGGAGTTATTATTTTCCTTGAAAAGTCTAATGGACTCATAATATTCCTCAAGTGCATCATAAACAGACTGAATATTCAAAAAAAATCCCGGTGGCATCTTTTCCTGTTTTTTCATGTTTACCCCACTCTTTTCTGCAAACAAAGATGTCTGCCTGTTCATCCATCAGCATATCGCAAAAAACTATTGTTTTGTATTCTGCCAATCTGTCGGAATGTAATGCCATAATTTAAAACCGATACCTGAAGTATACCACGTTCGTTCATTTAACACAATTATCAATAAATCAGTTTTTTCAGCGTACCGATTCGACACTTTGACGAATCCAAATCCTTTTTTCTCTGTTTTATAAAGTTTTATTGTCTTGTTTTTTATTTATTTCTTCTTTTTAAATCGTCATATTGTCTAACTCCATATATTTTACACTCTGCAGACATTTCAAACTCT
>JAUNPP010000013.1 GCA_030536685.1 Lachnospiraceae bacterium | reverse complement strand
GAAAATGGGTCAGATGCAGATAAAAAAAGATCAGATGCAGACAAAAATGGAACAAATAATGGAAATGGGATGAACGGCGCCGATAGCGGAAGTAATGGCGGCAGTGATAAAAATCGAAGTGATGACCGAAATAGTGACAGAAATGATAATAGAAACAATGACAGAGATGACGACAGAAATGACGACAGAAATGGAATTGGTAATGGAACAGAGAATGGGAATCTGATTCCCGGATGAACAGGTATTGACGGAAGTTTCGTGTAAGAAGAGCTGAAAAAAGCCCTGTGGAAGCAATTTCCACAGGGCTTAATAATGGTCTTTAATAAGGCTTGAAGTTACAGGCATATAATAATTAAAATGTTCAGGCTGAAAGCAGAAGCTTTCAAGATTAAGTATTATGCTGTCTGTGTCACTATCTGCCTGAAATTCAAAACATTAATTTATTGATTATGAATCAGATTGTCAGATTATGCTAAAGTTTTAGCTGCCTGAGCTGCAGAAGCTGCATCGGGTGTGTAGCAGTCAGCACCGATTTCATCAGCGAATTCCTGAGTAATAGGAGCTCCACCAACCATGATCTTAATCTGGCTCTTGCATCCAGCTTCGGTCAGAGCTTCAACGGTATCTTTCATAGCGGGCATAGTAGTTGTTAACAGAGCGGAAAGACCAACAATTTTAACTTCGGGGTCATTCTTAACTGCTTCTACGAATTTTTCCTTGGGAACGTCAACGCCGAGGTCGATAACTTCGAAACCAGCAGATTCGATCATCATAGCAACAAGGTTTTTACCGATATCATGAAGGTCACCAGCTACGGTACCGATAACGTACTTACCGATTGTAGCACTGGAATCACCAGCCATAGAAGGTTTCAGTGTTTCAACACCTTTCTTCATAGCACGTGCAGCTACTAACATTTCGGGAACGAAGATTTCGTTGTTTTTGAATTTTTCACCAACAACGCCCATAGCATCGATCAGACCTTTGTTCAGGATTTCGATGGGATCCATGCCTTCTGCTAAACAATCTTTAACCAGGTTGGGAACGAGTTTTGCTTTACCTTTTGTGACAGCTGTTACTAATTCATCAATTTTTGACATAATAATATCCTCCTAGAAATAAGAATTCCGGCAAATCACTCTCTGGTGAAATGCTCTAAATGGTTTCAGGTTACGGCTCCTCACTTCCGAAAACCTGTAATGGCAAGGTACCGGCTCCTCACTGCCGATACTTATATATCTCGCCGAAACTGCTTTTTTGCAGATCAGCAGTTTCGGGAAAGAATCAAGATAAAAACGTTAAATGATTATTTAACGGGTCCGATCAGACCTTCTCTGTATGCACCGATGTATTCCATGCAGTAGTCATCGAGACCGAGCATAGCTTCTGTTGCATAGATCATACCCATCAGATCTCTGTTCAGCGGATCGAAGATCGCGCAGTCAAGACCTGCGTTCATAGCCAGTACGGTAAATGCCTGGTTCAGGATCTTACGAACGGGCAGATTGAAAGAGATATTGGATACAGCGCCTGTAATATGAATGTCAGGATACTGTTCTTTAATTGTTGTAATTACTTCGACAACCATGGAAATACCATCTTCGGAAGTACACAGCATTTCGATCAGGGGATCGATGTGCAGACGGCTGGGAGCGATATCGTATTCTTTCGCTTTAGCCATGATATTGTTAAATACTTTTAAACGATCTTCAGCTGACTGAGGAATACCTGTGTCATCACTTAATAATGCAACGCATTCCCATTCAGGGTTTTCTTTCATGATAGGGAACAGGATATCCATCTTGTTGCCTTCGCCTGATACGGAGTTCAGGATACCGGGTTTGTTACAGAATTTGTAAGCTTTTGCGATTACTTCTGCACTGGGGCTGTCTACTGCGATGGGAAGATCGCTGACACTCTGTACCAGATCGATCAGCCATTTCATAGTTTCAACTTCAACGTCTTCTGCTACGGAAGCACAAACGTCAATATATGTAGCACCAGCTTCATCCTGTTTTTTTGCGATCTCGCGAATATAATCTTCGTTTCTTTCTGCAATTGCCTTACCCATGGAAGGGATAGAACCATTAATCTTTTCACCAATGATGATCATTGTAGAAATCCTCCTTTTAATCGTATCTGTCCGCTATATCGGAAACAGAGAAATCTTACCATCATATCCGGCCCGCAAATATTATGTGACTGCGCCCTCTTGGCTGAATATGAATTTACAATTACATATTTACTATCACGGTAATCCGTAATCCCCTCTTAAATATGCTAATGCCTTTATTATAAATGGTAAAATCCGGTTCGTAAATTATTATAGTGTAGCCGTTTTATATAACTTTAGCTACACATTGTAGCGTTTTGGTACTTGGAAATAAACAAAGCATTTTACAAATCCCGGGGCTTGTGGTACTATGAGAATGAGAAAAAATGACGATATATACGACTATTTTTTGAAAAATATATCAAATATGACTATATATACGACGGGAGGTTGGACGTGAATATTACATTCAGCGAAATTGCATATTTGCTGTCACGAAAACATCAGTCGAAAGAAGTGAAGAGCGCATATTTTGATGCGCCTTTGTCATCGGTTAAGCGATACCGTGGACAGGTGGAAAGACGGCAGCTTTACAGTATTCCGGTCACACGTGTACATGAATTGATTGCCCATCCTCTTGGAAAATTATCAGAATGTGCTTTTGTCGCATGGGGAAAAGGGACGGAGGAAGAGAACCGGAGCTGGAAGCGTCTGACAGAGGGAAAGCGGGTTCCGATCGATATCATTTATGTTCACGATGTGGAATTTGATGAGGATTTGCAGGAGGAGCTGGTGGATATGTTCTGCATGCTCCATACATGGGAATCGGATTTGCGGGAAGACGGCAGACGGGAGCAGATGGAGATGACGGAGCTTTTAAATGACGGCAGGCGGGTTATGGGTCTTCCTGCCGCGGTGATTGACCGAAATTTTGTTGTACTCGGGTGTACAGATGATTATTTCCAGAATTTTCCTGAGATGAAAGAGCGTCTGGTGAATCATCAGTTATCCAGAGAGGATATAAAAGGTCTTCTTCAGAGCGAAGATTATCTGAATTCAGATGACAAGAAGGATACGTTTCTGTATCCGTCGGTTCCGTCAGAAAAAAACCTTCTGTGCTATAATATCCGGTTTTCGGGGGAATTCTCTTCCAGGATTCTTATGGTGCTGCCGGAATTTGATTACCATCCGGGGATTGGACAGCTGTTTTCCTGCTTTGTAAAATATGTGGAAAATGTTTATTTGAATAATTTGAAAAATTATCCGGCTGAGAATCAGGATGATGTGGTACATCACATGCTGAAAAAATACCTGTTTCATCCCAGAAGAAAAGATTTCGATATAGATTTTCAGGCGTTGAACATGCATAACTGGTACCGCCATGATGAATATCAGATCATTGTTCTGCAGATGTTTGGCGCAAGGGAGTTTGAGAAGGGCGCTTCGTACCTGTGCCAGCAGCTGGAGCATTTGTTTGAATATTCCTGTACATTTCGTACGGAGAGAGAGATTATCTGGATCATCAACTACACCCGGGAAAGCGCGGTGAAGGATAAGGCGGATTTCTACAGCAACTTTCCGTATCTGATTCGTGATTTCGGCTGTAAAGCGGGAATCAGTAATTTTTTCAATGATTATACGGAGCTGGGAAATTACCGGCGCCAGGCAGACATTGCACTTGATCTGGGCAATCAGAAGGATCCTTACCGGTGGTATTATGCTTTTCAGGATTTTGCCCTGGATTATATGGTAGGACAGATGACAACGATATTTACAGCCGAACAGCTGATGCATAAAGGGCTGCAGAAGCTGCGTGAATACGACAGAGAGCATGATACGGAATTTGTAAAAACACTGAAGTATTATATTATAAATCGTTTTAATGCCTCTGAGGCTGCGCAAAAATTATATATACATCGAACAACTTTTATCAGAAGAATGGAGCGGATTGAGGCTCTGATTTCATTGAATCTTGGAGACCCGGATGAACTTTTATACCTTCTTTTGTCCTACAAGATGTTTGGTGGAAAGGAGAATGAAAATGAGTGAGTACAAGGTAACGTTTATGCCGCAGAATACTGAGATTATGGTAGAAGAGGGAACCAATCTGCTGGAAGCGCAGATTAAAGCGGGGCTTCATCCTGATGCACCCTGCGGAGGAAAGGGAACCTGCGGAAAATGTCTGGTAAACATTGTAGAGGGAAATCCTCTGGGTGTACAGAAGGCATGTACGACGAAGGTAACCTGTGATATGACGGTAAATCTGCAGTCAGGAGGCGGCCATACGATTCTTTTGGAGGGAGTTCAGCGGAATATTGAGATAAAATCGCCGGTACGCAGTATCAATGTTACGGTTTCCCGCTGTGAGCTTGGCGGAAATCTGTCTGACTGGAAGCGTTTGAAGATGGCTGTTGCAGAGGCTGCCGGCATTGACGAGGCTGCTCTTCTGCCGAATCTGAAGGTGATATCAGATTTGTATCAGACGCTTCAGGACAGCAATTACAGTTTGAATGTGGTGCTGTGCGGTAATGAAATCGTGGATCTGAGAAAGTCTGATGATCCCGTTTATGTAATGGCATTTGATATTGGTACGACAACAGTTGTAGGATATCTTTTGAACGCTGCTACAGGTGAAGAACTGGCAGTTGCCAGTATGCTGAATCCGCAGTCACAGTATGGCGCTGACGTAATCGAGCGCAGCAATTATGCGATTTCAGACGGCGTGGAGGAACTGAGCGGACTGATTCATGAGGCCATCAATAAACTGATCGAAACAGCTGTAAAGAAAGCCGGTATTGAAAAAGAACAGATTTATATGATTTCTGTTGTGGGAAATACCTGCATGCACCATCTCTTTACCGGAGTTTCTCCGAAAGCACTGGTTCACGCGCCGTATAATCCGACAGTAAGTGAAGCGCTGATGTTAAAAGCAGCTGATATGGGAATTGATATTTTTAAGGATGGCCGTGTTATGATGCTGCCGAATATTGCCGGTTTCGTTGGTGCAGATACGGTTGGCGTGCTGCTGGCAACGGAGTTTGATGTGCTGGAGGAATTGTCTCTTGTGATTGATATCGGTACTAACGGCGAGATGGTTATGGGAAATAAAGACCGCCGGATTGCATGCTCTACAGCCGCCGGACCTGCCTTTGAGGGTGCAAAGATCACCTGCGGTATGCGTGGTGCAAAGGGTGCGATAGACCATGTGGAATGGAAGGATGGTCAGTTTACATATAGCGTAATTGGCGGAGGCAAACCGATTGGCATCTGCGGTTCCGGTCTGATGGATATTGTAACGTTTATGCTGGAAAAGGGCCTGATGGATGAAATGGGACGTATTATGGATGATGACGAGATGGAAACAGAGGAAGCTCAGGCATGTGCATCGAGAATGATCCGTATTGATTATAATGGCGTTAACATGAAGGCATTTTTGCTGGCAGATGAGACGGAAAGCGGCAATGGAGAAAAGGTATTTTTGAGTCAGAAGGATATCCGTGAAGTCCAGCTGGCGAAAAGTGCAATGGCAGCAGGTGTTACTCTGATGGCAGATACACTTGGAGTTGAGATCGGTGATATTAAGAGAGTTATGATAGCAGGTGCTTTCGGAAACTATATGGCGCCTCACAGTGCCTGCGGTATCGGAATGATTCCCGCGGAACTGGAGGACAGAATTATTCCGGTAGGTAATGCAGCAGGAGAAGGTTCCAAGATTGCAGCACTGAATTTTGCGGAATATGAAAGATGCCAGAGAATTGCATCCGGATGTGAATTTCTGGAACTGGCAACACATCCTGATTTCCAGGATACATTTGTTGACCTGATGGAATTTCCCGAACAGGAATAGAAACATAAAGACAGAATATGCTGAGATGAGCAGGAAAGAGGAAAAAATGGAAAAAGATCTTGATATTATAACCGCTAAGGCGATGGAAAGCGGTTTTTCACATACCGCGCCTTTGGAGATGAAGACTATTATTCTGCATCCTGAGGTGAGAGATGCCTGTGCTAAGAATAAATGTCATGCTTATGACAGCAGCTGGAGCTGTCCGCCTGCCTGTGGAACACTGGATGAATGCTGGGCTGAGCTGCAGCAGTATCATTACGGGATTCTGCTGCAGACGCAGGGGGTTCTGGAGGATTCGATGGATTATGAGAGTATGGTAAGGATTGAGGATGAGCACAAAGCTCATGTAGCGGAGTTTGTGGATAAGGCAAGAGAACTCCACCCGGACTGTCTGATTCTTGGAGGTGTATGTACAGCATGCAAAACATGTACGTACCCGGATAAGCCATGTCGTTTTCCTCTGAAGAAAACCTCTTCCATGGAGGCATATGGTATGTTTGTAAGCGAGGTGTGCAAAGCCAATAAGCTTACATACTATTATGGTCCGAATACTCTCGCATATGTTTCCTGTGCCTTTTTTGAATAAGCAGTAATTTTTCTGTATGTTTTAACATAAGCAGTAATTTTGAATCCGGCAGCCGCATATACTCGGATATGAAAGTAATCTCGTTTTTATCGGATTTCTGCATGCCGTTTGTGGTCTGCTGGATTATTGTTTACGGATGGTTTTGCGGCTGTCCGGTTTTTGATGTCTTTGTTCGCGGAGCAAAACGCGGCATGAAAACAACAGCGGGGATTCTGCCCACTTTAATTGGATTGATGACGGCGGTACAGCTTCTGCGCGACAGCGGAATTCTTGATCTGCTTGCAGGGCTGTTAAGTCCGTTTGCTTCAATTCTTAAAATACCGGTGCAGGTGCTTCCGCTGATTCTTGTCAAACTGTTTTCTGCTTCCGCAGCAACCGGGATATTGCTGGATCTGTTTAAAAATGAAGGGCCGGATTCTTATGTAGGCATGCTTGCAGCCGTAATCTGCTCTTCAGCAGAAACCGTTCTTTTTATCATGTCCGTTTATCTAACGCATGTAAGTATACGTAAAAGCCGGTGGATTTTGCCGGGGGCATTGCTTTGTACCTTTGCCGGAATTGTGGCGGCGGCAGCTGTTACGGGGATGATGGGACTTGTATAACGGAAAAACGATCCAGCTACAGGAGCAAATTCCTGTGGCTGGATCGTTTTTAAAGAATATTCTTTAAAGAAGAGCAGTTTTTGTAAGGAACATCTCGTGACAGAGCCACTGTTCTCCCATAAGAGGGATAAAAACGGATTCTCCCTCTGCAATTTTAAAGCCTGCTGTCTGGTAACAGCGGATGGCTGGTGGATTGTTGTCAAATACGCCCAGCGTGATTCGTTCAACATGCAGATAATCAAATGCGTAGGAAGCAGCAAGACGAAGCATCCGTCTGCCGTATCCGCGTCCTCTTAGATCGCTGCGGACAATAATATAACCGAAACGCAGGATTTTTTTGTCTTTACTCAGAAAACGCATCATCAGATGTCCGCAGATGCCATCTTCATCAAAGGCGGTCATCTGCCAGAAATCAGGATTCTCATCTTCCTGATCATAGTGGGTATTCATATCTTCTGCTGTGATAGGATATGAGGGATAACGTCCTGCACTCCATTGATAAAAAGATTTTTCATCAGTGATCCAGGAAACGATTGTTTTGGCATCACCGCGTTTATAGGGTCTTAAGCTAAGCATGATCTGGTTTCCTCCGTTAAGAATGCCTGTCGGTATCAAAGAGAATTCTGTATCAGAGAGAATTCTTTTCGCAGGGCTTTAAGTCTTTGAACAGAGCCTGCAGATAAGATTCCACTTTGGAGGTATTCTCCTTTTTGAGATAGAAACTACCTGCCAGACAGGTGTTTTTACTCAGAGGAATACCAAAAGTAGTCAGGCAGTATCCGTCTTCATCCTTTTTGGAAGTCACATAGGTTACTTTTCCTGCTTTTGTGGACAGATCAGTTGTCTTATAATTTTTCTCCATCTCCTCTTCCTCGATATAGTAGGAGAAATATTCGGAAAGACTTATATCTTCATAAGAAAGACCTGCGTAAGAATCGTCTTTGTACTCGTTAAAGAGCATACCCAAGAAGTAATCTCCGATTTTTCCATCTTCCGGTGAAAAAACATCGGAATCGAAAGTCAGCAGATACGGTTTTAATTTAGAAGACTCGCTGCTGTAAAGATATGCCTGATTCTTTTTCAGGTTATCGTTAAGCTCCTTCTGTTCATCTAAGGTCAGACTGTTTTCGTTAACGCTGTACTGGATATCGTCTTCCATGGAAGTATCATCAAGCAATCCTCCCATGAAAACACCGAGAAGATTTGAAAATTCATCTATTGTCATGACGTCATCTTTGGAAGGCGCATCGACTTTTACCTCTTTGATCTCCTTCATATTCTGAGACATCTGGAAGCTGATACTGTTTTTGGCATCTTTGTCTTCTGCTTTGAAGGAAATGGACTCGCTGGCCGTGCGGGAACCTTCTTTTCCGGTTAAAGACACATCAAACTTTCCTGAGGCAGTCATCTTTTTGTCAGAAATAGCTTTTTGAGTCTCGTCCAGAAGCTTCTGATACTCGTCATACATCTTATTCCACTGTTTCAGAGCATCTTCCTTACCTTCCTTCAGCTCTTTGACCGGATCTTCAGCAGCATCTTCAGTATCATCTTTCTTATCCGGTTCGATTTCGCCTAACAGGGCGGAGTATTCTTTTAATAATTCTTCGGTTCCTGATTTTTCGATATACTCTACATATTTGTCATACCAGGAGGAAATATTGGAATTTACTTCTTCCAGAGCAGCTTTTGCAAATGGAATCATCTTCTCGGAGGGAATGTTTAAGGTCCAGGTATCTTTGTTCTTTGAAATATCCTGGTCTTTGCAGGCTTTCTCGAGGGAATCGATGATGGCTTTGTAAAGGTCAAGAGAAGCAGAGTATGTTTTCTCATCCAGTTCTGTGCCGGGAAGGGAGATCCAGTCCTTCATATCGTCCCCCAGTACATCTGTGCCTCCGAAAATTGCAAATACGGAGGAGAGATTGAAATACAGTGTTTTATCGGTCATACGGAAAAAGTCTTTGAACGTGTAAGTCGCAGGTCCCCAGGTAACCGTCATATCGGCCGAAGCGGCTTTTGTGCCGGTTTTTCCGTTAAGGGAAATGGAACACTGGATATCTTCGTCATCAGATTTCACCTTAAAATCAATTGTACTGTCATACTCGCAGCTTCTGATCTCACCGATCTTTTTCATATCAGAAAACATAGTGGCTTTATCGGAACCGCTGCATCCTGACAAAATACCTGTGCAGAGCAAAAGAATGATAAGCAGACAGGATAATAATCTTTTGGTCTTCATATGAATTCTCCTTTCATGAAGTAAGTTTATGGGTACAGTTTAAAGGATAATATGTGTATTGGCAAATTAAACTTTTATTAAGAATGTGTGAAGCATTTGGGAAAATAAAAGCAGTTTTCGTACTGCGAACAGTAACCGGTAACCAGTTTTCCATTTTGAGGCTTATCTTCCTCATCCGGTATTTTTGTGATACACTACATTTGTTTACTTTAAGATGAAATGATTTAGGAGAAAAACAAATGATTTATCAAGGCTGGGAGCTTTTGTGGCTGTTTTTTATCTATTCTGTGCTGGGGTGGGTTCTTGAAACGGCTGCGGCAGCGGTAAAACAGAAACGTTTTGTGAACAGAGGCGTAGTAAACAGTCCTCTTTGTGTGGTTTATGGTGCAGCAGCCGTGCTGATTACGGTTTTATGTCAGGAACTGACAATTTTCTGGCTCTTTTTGGGTTCGGCTATTTATGCTACGACCATTGAATGGATTGCCGGACATTTTGTAGAAAAGCTGTATCATGAGCGTTGGTGGGATTATTCCGGTCTGAAGTGGAATTTCGATGGATATGTGTGTATTCCAATGTCTCTTTTATGGGGCGCATTGGGAGTGGCAGGTCTGAAATGGGGGAATCCGCTGTTTCTTACCGTTTACAGATGGATGCCGGGGCTTCTGGGGAAGATTCTCCTCTGCGTGCTGACAGGAATTGTGGCGGTTGATATTGCTGCAACTGTGATCATTCGTTCCGGCAGGAGCAGCAGGATTGAAAAATGGCGTGCGGCGGATGCTTATTTTGACCGTATCAGTGACAGATGGGGCAGATGGATCGTTGCCCGGGTGGATGAGAGGATTAACCGCGCATATCCTTATCTGGAAAAGAAGGAAGAGGCTGCGAGGGATAAGACTGTTTTTGCTCAGGGGTGTGATTTTTATAAAATCGTACTGTTGTTTTTTGTGGGAGCTTTTCTGGGAGATATCACGGAGACGATTTTCTGCCGGATTACAGCCGGAGTCTGGATGAGCCGCAGCAGTGTGGTGTGGGGCCCCTTCAGTATCGTGTGGGGACTGGCAATCGCGGCTGTTACAGCGATGCTTTACCGCTATAAAGACAGATCGGACGGATTTTTGTTCTTTATCGGAACTTTTTTAGGCGGCGCCTACGAGTATTTGTGCAGTGTTTTTACGGAAATTGTATTTGGAACGGTTTTCTGGGATTACAGCGAGATCCCTTTTAACCTGGGGGGAAGAATCAACCTGCTGTACTGCTTTTTCTGGGGAATTGCCGCGGTTGTGTGGATTAAAAAAATTTATCCTTATATTTCCGGCTGGATTGAAAAAATACCGGTGAAACCGGGGAAAGTCATCACATGGTTATTGATTCTGTTTATGATCTGTAATATGATAATGTCCGGTATGGCGCTTTTGCGCTATAACCAGAGACATGAAGGTGTTCCGGTGTCTTCGGGCTGGCAGAAAACGATGGATGTACAGTTTGATGATGCAAGAATGGAACGGATTTATCCGAATGCAAAAATGTCGGATTAAAAGAGAGCCTGAAAATGGCTTTTAGGAGATGCAGCTATGAGAATTTTTAAACAGATAATGATAATCGGAGCGGTTACATTTTTGGGAGAAATGTGTAACCTGGTGCTTCCACTGCCGGTTCCGGCGAGTGTTTATGGCATGGTTTTTCTGTTCCTTGCCCTGCAGACAGGCGTTATAAAATTATCGCAGGTGGAAGATACGGCAGATTTTCTGGTGGCAGTTATGCCGGTTATGTTTGTGGCGCCCTGCGTGAGTCTGATGGATTCGCTGGCGGGAGTGCTTGACAGTATTCCGGCGCTGGTTCTGATCTGCCTGCTGACGACTGTAACAACGATGTCTGTGACAGGCGTAATTGCGGAGCGGATCATCTGCCGCACAAAAAAGGAAAAACAGAAGGAAAGCAGTAAAAATAAGAAACTGAAGGACAAAAAGGAGGTCGCATAGTTATGAATGAAATTTTGTCGGAATCCTTATTTTTCGGATTTGCCCTCAGCCTGGTTTCTTATTGGGCGGGAATCCTGATTCAGCAGAAGGTAAAGCATCCTCTTTGCAATCCGCTGCTGTTATCAATGATTTTCTGTATTTTATTTTTAAAACTGACAGATGTTACCTATGAGACCTTTAATTATGGCGGAAAATATATTAATTACCTGCTGACGCCGACTACCGTTTGTCTGGCAGTTCCGCTGTACAGACAGTTTCAGGTGCTTAAGGACAATCTTGCAGCGGTTCTGACGAGTATTCTTGCCGGCGCCGTATCCTGTGTTCTGGTAGTAGCGGGGCTGGCGGCTGTTACAAGGCTGGATGAGGCTCTGACTTTGTCTCTGCTGCCCAAATCCATCACGACAGCGATTGCGATGGGCGTTTCGGAAGAAATCGGAGGAATGCCGGCAATTACGGTTATGGCCGTAATTATGACCGGTTTATTTGGAAATATTATTGCGCAGGTGCTGTTTAAGCTGCTTCATATTGAAAATCCGGTAGCACAGGGACTGGCCTGCGGAACAGGAGCTCACGCGATTGGTACAGCAAAGGCGATGGAGCTTGGAGAAATCCAGGGAGCTATGAGCAGTCTGTCAGTAGTAGTAGCGGGCATCACGACAGTAGCTGCCGTACCGATTTTTATAGCAGTAAGCGGGATGTAAGAAGATAGAGGCAGAGAAGGAAAATAGAGAGCAGTGAGCAATAAGCAGGATAGAGAAGGAAAATAGGAGATTAAAGGAGATTAAGTGAGGAATGGATAAGCAAAAGATAAGAAAAACAGATCAGAGAGAGTACCGGACGGGCGTACTGCTGAAACGTTTTATTCCGTATTATAAGCCATATCTGGGGACTTTGGCTACGGATCTGGGCTGTGCGGCTCTGACTACGGTGTGTGAGCTGGTGCTGCCTGTGATCATGCGTTATATTACGGATACGGGAATGAACCATTTTGAACAGCTGACTGTACAGCTGATCTTAAGTGTCGGACTGTTGTATCTGGGATTGAAGATCGTTGAATGTATGGGCAGCTACTATATGGCGGATATGGGACATGTTATGGGCGCTCGTATCGAGACGGATATGAGAAGAGACGCATATGCGCATCTGCAGAGGCTGTCAAACCGGTATTACAATAATACAAAGGTCGGTCAGATCATGGGGCGCCTTACAAGCGATTTGTTTGATGTAACCGAGTTTGCGCACCATTGCCCGGAGGAGTTTTTTATTGCAGGAATTAAGGCGGCAGGCGCTTTTGCGATACTTGCATTTATCAATCTGCCTCTGACGGTTATTATTTTTATGATTATACCGGTGATGCTGTTTGTCTGTATCAAATTAAATCGTAAGCAGAGAACTGCTTTTCGTGCGCAGCGGTATCAGATTGGTGAATTAAATGCCCGTGTGGAGGACAGTCTGCTTGGACAGAAGGTTGTTAAGGCATTTGCAAATGAAGAGATTGAAAAGGCGAAATTTGAAACTGATAATTCACGGTTTCTGGATATTAAGAAAATTACTTATCGCTATATGGCAACGTTTCATATTTCAACCAGAATATTTGACGGATTGATGTATCTGGCGGTGATTATGGCTGGTGGTCTGTTTATGATGTACGGATATGTTCATCCTGCAGATCTGGTGGCTTATGTCATGTACGTAAGTACTCTGATTGCTACGATTCGCCGTATCGTAGAATTTGCAGAGCAGTTCCAGCGCGGCATGACAGGAATTGAGCGTTTTCTGCAGATCATGGATGCGGATGTGGAGATTTTTGACAGGGATGGAGCACGGGAGATGAAAAATCCCAGAGGAGATATCCGTTTTAATGATGTAAGCTTTGAATATCTGGATGATAATACGCGGGTATTCAGTCATTTGAATCTGGATGTTCATCATGGTGAAAAAGTAGCTCTGGTAGGTCCTTCCGGCAGCGGAAAAACGACATTATGCAATCTGATTCCCCGTTTTTATGATATTACGGCAGGAAGCGTAACGATTGATGGGGTGGATGTGCGTGATTATACGGTAGAAAGCCTGCGTAAAAATATCGGTATCGTGCAGCAGGATGTATATCTGTTTTCCGGTACGATTTTTGACAATATTGTTTATGGAAATCCCGGTGCTTCCAGAGAAGCGGTTATGGCTGCTGCAAAAAAGGCCGGTGCGCATGATTTTATCATGAATCTGAAGGATGGCTATGATACTTACGTGGGAGAGCGCGGGGTTAAGCTTTCCGGCGGTCAGAAGCAGCGTATCAGCATAGCGCGGGTATTTTTAAAAGACCCTGCAATTATTATTCTGGATGAAGCAACTTCGGCTCTGGATAATGAAAGCGAATTTGAAGTGGCGCAGGCATTGAATGAACTGGCAGTCGGCAGAACGACGCTGACGGTTGCACATCGTCTGTCTACAATTCGTGATTCTCACCGGATTTTTGTACTGACAGAGAACGGGATTGAGGAGGAAGGCAGCCATGAGGAGCTGCTGAAGCAGCAGGGGATTTATTACAAATTCTATCAGATGGCAGAACGCCTGCGTTAGGAAAAATGCCTGTGTTAGGCAGATTGTTTGCGTCGGAGAGAAGCATGCCCTTTGTTCGCGCATGATGTTATTTGTGTATGATGGGATTTGATTGTGGATAAACGGGGTAAAATTTCGGGTTTAAGTGGAAAAGCTTCTGAGGGAGGCTGTGTGGATAAGCACAGTCTCCTGTTTTTTTGCGTTCATCTGATATGTATTTTTTGAAATAAATGAGGAATGATAAAAGGGAAAAGAGATAGCGAAGCGGGAGGCGGAAAATGAGTGTTGATGTGATGAACTCGATTATTATGCTGTTTGGATTGATTGCGGTTGGGTATATTTCCAATACAGCGGGAGTACTGGATGAGACGGCAAACAGCCGGTTTTCTACATTTCTTTTGAAGGTCTCTCTTCCGGCAACTATTTTGGATTCTGCTATTTCACAGGAGGCAGTGGAACAGGCTGCTGTGATCCGCCTGATTTTTACGGCTGTGGGAGTTTTTATTCTGGTTCCGTTTTTCAGTAAGATAATTGTTTCAAGGTTTCACCTGGATGCGGCCTGCGAGCTGATGCTGAATTACAGTAATCTTGGATTTATGGGATTTCCGATTATTGCAAGTGTATATGGAGAGGAATATGTCTTTTATGCGGCTGTTTTTCTGATGGTGTTTAATGTACATCTTTTTACAGTGGGAGTTATGACGCTGCAGGGTGGTTTGGGGGATGAAAAAAGAGAAGGGGAAAAGCCTCATTTTTGGAAAACGCTCTGCAGCCCGGGAATTGCTGCTGCTCTGCTTGCATTTGTAATTGTGATAGTTAAGGTGCCGATACCTGATTTTGCCGGAAAAATTGCCGCAAGCCTGGGAGCGGTGACGACTCCTCTTGCAATGGTGGTAATCGGTTCTCAGCTGGCACAGGTGGAAATTCTGCAGAGCTTGAAAAATCCAAAACTGTATCTGATAGCATTATTTAAACTGATTATATATCCGTCAGCGGTGTATCTGATCCTGCTGATGATTATGGGAAATGGAATGATTCCGAAGATTGCCGCTGTTCTGACCGGGCTTCCTGTGGCTGGAAATGTGACGATGCTTTGTCAGGAGTATGGCGGTGATGTGGCGCTTGCGGCTCAGGGCACATGTGTAACGGCATTGCTTTCACTTCTGACAGTGCCGGTGATGCTTTCAATCCTGTAGGTATCTGGAGGATGTTTATCAGATATTTTATAGACGCTCTGGAGAGTGTACGGGAAAGAAAATTCATGCGTACTCTCCAGAGCGTGTTTAAAAAGTGCGGCGCACCTGTTTGGGAAAGTTTTTTTATTGTTACAGAATATCGATATATTCGCCGGCAAGAGCTTTATTCATACTGCGGACTGCGCAGAATTTGCCGCACATGCTGCAGGTGTCGCTGTGGTCGTCTTCCGGTTTGCGGCTGTCGCGGATGCTTTTTGCTGTTTCCGGATCAAGGGCACAGGCAAACTGTCCATCCCAGTCGAGGTCGCGGCGTGCATCGGCCATGCGGTCATCAATATCGCGTGCACCGGGAATGCCTTTGGCAATATCAGCTGCATGTGCTGCGATTTTGGATGCGATAATTCCCTGTTTTACATCATCTACATTCGGTAAAGCAAGGTGTTCTGCGGGAGTTACGTAGCAGAGGAAGGCTGCGCCGTTCATAGCGGCAACAGCGCCGCCGATTGCGCCGGTAATGTGGTCGTAGCCGGGAGCAATATCGGTAACCAGAGGTCCAAGTACGTAAAAGGGAGCGCCCATACAGATGGATTTCTGTACTTCCATGTTGGCGGCTACCTGATTTAAAGGCATATGACCAGGTCCTTCTACCATAACCTGTACGTTATGGTCCCATGCACGTTTGGTTAATTCACCGAGACGTACAAGTTCTTCTATCTGGCATACATCGGTAGCATCTGCCAGACAGCCGGGGCGGCAGGCATCTCCTAAGGAAATGGTAACATCATATTCTTCGCAGATATCCAGAATCTCATCGTAGTATTCGTAAAAAGGATTTTCCTGTCCGGTCATGCTCATCCAGGCAAAAACAAGACTTCCGCCGCGGCTGACAATGTTCATTTTACGTTTGTGTTTTTTGATCTGCTCGATGGTTTTGCGGGTGATACCGCAGTGCAGCGTTACAAAATCCACGCCGTCCTCTGCATGCAGACGTACAACATCAATAAAATCTTTTGCTGTCAGTGTTGCCAGATCTCTCTGATAATGGATGACGCTGTCGTAAACCGGAACTGTGCCGATCATGGCGGGACATTCGTGGGTTAATTTCTGACGGAAGGGCTGGGTATTTCCGTGGCTGGAAAGATCCATGATCGCTTCAGCGCCAAGGTTAACGGCACTCATAACCTTTTCCATTTCAATGTTGTAATCCTTACAGTCTCTGGAAACGCCAAGATTTACATTGATTTTGGTTCGTAACATGCTGCCTACGCCTTCCGGGTTCAGACAGGTGTGGTTTTTGTTTGCACAGATGGCAACCTTGCCTTCTGCAACCAGTTTCATCAGATTTTCAACGGGCATATGCTCTTTTTGAGCAACAGTTTTGATTTCAGGTGTTACGATACCGCGACGTGCGGCATCCATTTGTGTAGTGTAGTTTCTCATAGAAATGCTCCTTTATTTTTTTTGTGAAACTCCCTGTTTTTATCAGAGAGCGGATGTTAATTTAGTCTGCATTTGTTTTAAAACGCCGCTTTTTTCAAGCAGTCCGAGAAGAACAAATGCCAGAATACTGCCGGCAACAGTGGAAATCAGAAAAGGTACAATGTAGGCAAATGCGCCTGCTGATTGAATGCCCATCAGTAATTTTGCAACCGGATAAGCGCAGAGTCCCCCGAGAAATCCGGTGCCGATTGCTTCAGCAAAGCTGGTTGCAAGAAGATTTCTGGTCTTTTTGTACATCAGTCCGCAGCAGAGTGCGCCTACCATGCTGCCCGGAAATGCCATCAGACTGCCCAGTCCGGTGAGATTTCGGATCAGACTGGAACAGAACGCCATGCCGACACCCCAGCCGGGGCCTAAAAGAACTGCCGCCAGAATATTGACCATATGCTGCACCGGCGCACATTTGCTGCCGGCAATCGGAAAGCTGATAAAGCTTCCAGCCACTGCTACAGCCGTAAAAACCCCAGCCAGTGCCAGCTTCTGAGTCGCACTACGTGCCATTGATGAATTTTGTCTCATATTACATTCCTCCTAAAATTGCCGTTTTCCGGCTGAACAAAGAATCCCCGCGCAGAGCCTTTTGCATGATAGAAAGTATAAATTATCTATCATACAAAAAAGAGAGATACGTAAGGTACCTCTCTAAAATACGATCATCCGGCATAGATTCCCTACGTTGGCATTACCCAAATCAGGTTTGATGGGTCGAAACGATACAGTTCCCTCTCAGCCAACTCCGGTCAGCTCCCCAAAATGCATATAAATATTATATATAGATGAAAATAGCTCATTCAGAAATAAAAAATTCATCCACAGAAAAATCTATCTCCCAAAAGCTCATCCACAGCTACAGTATAAATCCGAATAAAAAAATGTGCAAGCATAATTTTTAAAAAAATTATGCTTGCAGCTGCTGTTCAGGAATCCCCGAACAGTAAATTACAATTCTGGTGTGACAATCTTTCCGGCTGCTGCACAGGCAGCTGCAGTTACGGGAGAAGCCAGGAAGATTTCTACCTTTGAGGTTCCCATTCTGCCAAGGAAATTACGGTTATTGGTGGCAACAACACGTTCACCGTCTGTGAGGATGCCGCCTGCACGTCCGCAGCAGAGTCCGCAGCCGGGGTGTGTGATCATTGCGCCCGCTTCGGAAAGAATTTTCAAAGTGCCGTTTGCAAGTGCCTGTCTGTAAATTTTGCGGCTGGCGGGAGTTACGATCAGTTTAACAAAAGGAGCAACCTTTTTCCCCTTCAGGACAGAAGCGGCAGCTTCCAGATCTTCCAGACGTCCATTTGTACAGGAACCGATAAATACCTGATCGATTTCGGTGCCTTCCAATACCGTGGTGGGTTTGATATTGTCCACCTGGGACGGACATGCCATAACAGGAACAAAATCCTCCGCCTGATAGCTGATGGTACGGCAGTAAACGGCATCTTCATCGCCGACAAGGCTGCGCTGCGCATCTGTCAGCTCGATTTCACAATACTCGGCAGTCTTTTCATCCGGTGTAAATAACGCACATTTTGCACCGGCTTCAATAGCCATGTTGGACATGGTCATGCGGCTGGCCACGGACATATTTTCAATCGTATCACCGGCAAATTCAAGTGCTTTGTAGGTAGCGCCGTCTGCACCCAGGTCACCGATAAGACGTAAAATGATATCTTTGGAGGTGACATTGGAGGGAAGCTTGCCGTTAATATTTACTTTAATGGTTTCCGGAACTTTAATCCAGAGTTTGCCGGTTCCCAGAATACTTGCCATTTCCGTATAACCGATACCGGAGGAAAATGCGCCTACACAGCCGTAGGTTGTGGTGTGGCTGTCGGTTCCGAAAACAATGTTGCCGGGTTTAACATAGCCGGCTTCTGTCATCAGCTGGTGGCAGATACCATCAGAGCGATGGACATTTTTCATGCCGTATCTGGCGGCAAATTCATCACCTTTACGGAAATGACGGGTGTCATCTACCTGACTTGCGGGAACAAGGTGGTCATAGATCAGAACCACTTTGTCAGCATCCCACAGTTTTTTAAATCCCATTTCTTCAAATTTATCTGCTACAAACGGAATGAAAATATCATGGATCATAACCCGGTCGACATTGACGGTTACGATATCACCGGCTTTTGCAGCCTCCATTCCGGTGTTTCTGCGAACGATTTTCTCAATAATTGTTGCGCCCATATGTAAAAACTCCTTTTTGTTTATTGCCTTGGTTTGCTCGTTGTATCTGGTGTACGTGGTGTATTTAATCCAGCCCGTTCAGTTTACGCATTGCCTTTACCAGTCCGCCTGCATTCAGAATGTCGAGCAGGTTTTCGGGAAGGGAGGAAATCGGGTATTCCTTTCCCTGGCAGGTAATGGATCTGCCAACAGTTACATCGATGGTTTCTCCTTCTGCTGCCACATCGTAAAGATCGGGATTTTCAATCAGGAGAAGTCCGTTGTTAATGGAGTTTCTAAAGAAAATACGGGCATAGGATTTTGCGATTACGCATTTGACACCCAGTGCCTTAATAACCTCGGGCGCCTGTTCTCTTGAAGAACCGCAGCCGAAATTCTTGCCTGCTACTATAATATCGCCTTCTTTGATCTGTCCCGCAAGTTCGGGGCGCAGAGGGCTGAATGCGAAGGGTTTCATATCTTCTACGGTTTTTAAAGCCAGATATTCGGTGGGAATGATAATGTCGGTATCGATATCATCTCCCAGAAGCCATACTTTGCCGCTAAACTGTTCCATGTGTTTTATCCTTTCCAATATATATGATTGAGATATACGTATAAGCTGTGCGTTTAAGCAGTTGGTTAAAACTTTATATTCTGCAGTATGTCTGAACTGCTGATTAAAACTTTATATTTTGTAGTATGTCTGAACTGCTGATTAAAGCTCTATATTCTGCAGTATGTCTGAACTGCTGGTTAAAGCTTTTACTTTTTTGTATATCTGAACTACTGATTAAAGCATATCTGCGGTAGCGATTTCGCCTTTGATGGCAGAGGCGGTTACGGTTGCTGCAGAGCCCAGATATACGAATGAATCCTTATGACCTGCGCGTCCCTTGAAGTTGCGTGTACCGGTGCTGATCAGGGTTTCTCCCTCACCGATTACGCCCTGGCAGCTGCCCCAGCAGACACTGCAGTTTGCATTCATTACAATTGCGCCTGCTTCCATGAAAATATCAATAAGTCCTTCTTCCATAGCCTGCTGATAAATGGTATTGCTTGCAGGTACTACCAGAAAACGTACATGTGGAGCCACTTTTCTGCCTTTTATAATTGCTGCGCCAACGCGGAGATCTTCCAGGCGGCCGTTATTGCAGGAGCCAAGGAATGCTTCGTCAATCTTAACGCCCGCGCATTCTTTGGCAGGAACTACATTATCAACAAAATGAGGTTTTGCAACGATGGGCTCGATGCTGCTCAGATCAATATCGTATGTCTGTGCAAATACGGCGTCCTCATCGCTTTTAAAACAGGCCTTCGGTTCGCGTCCCTGCTTTTTCAGGTAATCCATTGCGATATCATCAACTTCCATTAAAGCAGTTTTTGCACCGGCCTCTACGCACAGGTTGCAGATGGAAATACGGTCGCTCATGGTGAGCGTTTTCATACCCTCGCCGACAAATTCCATAGCCTTATAATTTGCGCCATTTGCCCCGATCCGGCCGATGATGGTTAAAATCAGATCTCTGGCGTAAACGCCTTCATTCAGTTTACCAGTCAGATTAAAACGCAGAGTTTCCGGTACCAGAAGCCAGGACTGACCGGTAACCATTGCGTACAGGTAGTCCGTACATCCGACACCGGTACCAAATGCACCGAGCGCACCGTACGCACATGTATGGCTGTCCGCACCAAAAATCAATTCACCGGGACATACATGATTTTCCATCATAATCTGATGGCATACGCCTTTCCCTTCGTAAAATGTAATGTTATTTGCCTTTGCGAAATCACGCATTTTCTTATGAGAGGCAGCTGTCTTCGGACTGTCGCAGGGAACATTGTGGTCTACGATCCATACAAGCTTATTGACATCAGCAATATGGGGATTTTTCAGTTTCTGATACATATCAATGGTTAAATGGGTTGTACCGTCATTGCTCATCAGACGGTCTACTTCTACGGTATGAATATCGCCGGGTTTTACATTATCTACACCGGCTGCTCTTGCAATAATTTTTTCAGCAATTGTCATTCCCATGGCAAGGTCTCCTTCTGTACTAAGTATACTATTTATACTATTTATACGATGTATACTGTTTGTCTGTTATATTTTTGTTCGGTTCTGTCTGCTCAGCCTTGTCCTATTTGTTCAGGGAGGCAATTAATCCGCCCTGATCCAGGATTCCCTGCATATAAGCCGGGAGCTTTGTACAGGTAAAGACTTTTTCTTCAACGGTCACAGTACCTTCTGTCAGAGAAAGATTCATTTCTTCACCAGCCTCAACATGGTCGTACAGGTCTTTGCAGACAATAACAGGAAGTCCGATATTGATAGCATTGCGATAGAAAATACGGGCAAATGACTTTGCCAGAACTGCTTTAACGCCAAGAGCCTTCAAAACGCTCGGCGCCTGTTCTCTCGAGGAGCCGCAACCGAAGTTTTCAGCAGCGACTACGAAATCACCAGGCTTTACATTGGCTGCAAAATCAGGATCAAGAGATTCAAAGGTATGTGTTTTCATCTCGTCAATGGTAGGAAATAATAAATACTGGGATGCGATGATCTGATCGGTATCGACATCAGTATGAAATTTAAAAATTTTACCCATAGGGGCCTCCTTATCTTTTAAAAAGTCAAAATTAGAAAATGCAGAATGATTCTATTTATTTTACATAAACAATAGTTTAACATTAACCGGCAAAAAAGTACAGAGAGTAAAATTAATCATTTATTATGATTAATTTTAATGAAGACGAATTTTACTTTCAAATTAAGCGTTTTATCGAGGACGGGATAGATTTTCAAAATATCTGTTAAGAAAAAGAATATGCGCAGGATATAGTTTATTTATGATACTTAAGAAATTCTTAAGGGTTCACAGCTATTTTTTTAATATATGTTTTGTTATAATGATACCAATACATCATTGTATAAAATCAGGAAGGAAAAGTGTATGAAACGGATAAAAAAAGTGATGGCGGTTCTGCTTTTGCTTGTGATATGTGCTTCTGGAATGAATTTTACATCAGGAGCAGCACAGGCTGTATCAAAACCAACCGATAAGGAAGCGAGTGCGAAAGGAGTAATTCACACAGAAGAGTTTGAAATAAGGATTGAATATGGGCTGGAAGGCAATTATCGGGCAGGTGCTGCGGTTCCGGTTGTTATTTATATGAAAAGCCTGAAGGAGAATTTTGAGGGCACAATACGTATAATTGCGGCAGGCCAGCCGGGAACAGGGGTTGCTCCCACTGCTTATGAAAAGGATGTTATGCTGACAAAAGACATTGAGAAGGCAGTTACGATGTCTGTTCACAGCAATGCGGAAATATCAGCTTTAAAGTTTGAACTGGAGAATTCGTCAGGCGGAATTCTTTTTGATAAATCTGTAATCATGAACAATCAGAATGAGCATACGGCTCTTACAGGTGTGTTGAGTGATGATTATACAGCTTTGAATTATTTTGATGGTATAACGCTGGCTATGAGGTCTTATTCGGGAGATTCAGAGCTGGTCGAGCTGAATGCAGACAGTTTTCCGGAGCAGGCTTCGGGGCTGGAAGCATTGAGTTATCTGATTATTAACAGTTTTGATACCTCAAAGCTGTCGGATCTGCAGTATCAGGCAATTAAGCGTTGGGTAGAACAGGGCGGCGTTCTGATTCTGGGTACGGGTTCTGATTATAAGCAGACATTGTCGGCATTTCAGGATGATATGATACCGGGCAGGGCTGCTTTTGCAGGAAAAGGTGTGATGCAGCTTTATTCCGATAAAAAAGATGTATTAAAATTCACAAAAAAGCAGGAACTGATAAAATTTTCTTTTTCAGAAGGCAAACCCTTAAAGGGCGTTTTAAAGCAGGAGAATCTGATCTGGAACCGGGAATACGGTCAGGGCCATGTGATTGTGACGGCATATAATCTTGGAATGGAGCCGGTTAACAGCTGGGTTTTGAAGAGTCAGATGGCTAAAGGGCTTCTGGAGAAGTCTGCTTCCGGCTACAGTGATGTACGTATGGGAAGATTAAATTACGGGGAAAGCTCTGATTTGTGGATGATGTCGCAGGCGCTTGACGGATTGTATGAGGTCGGATTGCCGGATACGCAAATGCTGATCCTGCTATTTGCAGCATTTGTCCTGATAGCAGGTCCGGGACTTTATCTGTTCTTGAAGCTTTTTGATAAAAGGGAGTGGATGTGGGTTCTGATACCGGTTCTGGCAGTTGGAATCACAGGAGGCGTTTTTTGGATTACCTCGGATATACGTATCAGGGAGCCGTTGGAAGCAGCAGTTACCACGCAGTATTACGATGCGGATTTTGCAGGGAATAATCAGGAACAGGTACAGATGTCGATTTGTGTTCCTGATACTGAAAAAAGGCTGGTGACTCTGGATTCTGTGCTTACAAATATAAGGTTTTACAATGCTGGTGAATATTATTCTGCGAATATGCCGCAGGATAAGGAGCAGTACGATTACAGAACGTCAGTCCGTGAAACTACGGAAGGCTATCAGATCGGTATTCAGAATAAAACCACATTTGATTCCACATATCTGCAGATGAGCCGGGCTGTACAGATGGAAGAGGTATGCGGACTTGAGACAGATATCGTTAAGAAGATTACGGGAATCAGCGGTACCATAACAAATAATACCGGATACGAATTGAAACAGGCTTTTGTATTTGCAGACAATAAGGTTGTAGAGCTTGGAAGCATGAAGCCCGGGGAAAGCAGGACATTTTCCGAAGCGGATAACAAAATCATGTCATATGGTATTAACATGTATGATCTGACAATGCCGGGAATTGAAAGAAACAGCAGAGAATACTATCAGGTTCTGCATATTATGGAGATGATTCAGAGCCAGTATCTGATCAATCTGGGAGTAGGTCAGATGGATACTTACACATGTGCGTATATAGATGAGTGGAATGCCAATTATGTATCCATGGATTCTGTAAAAGAACAGAATAAGGGCGTTATGATAAAGCATGAGAGTTTGAAATATGGCGATTACGCAGACGCGCAGGTTGTGGATTTATATGACTGTCCTTTTGATGATACAAAGGACTGGACTCCGGATGGACAGATGTGTGCAGATTCTGCAGAAGTGGTTTTCCATATGACCGATGAGATGAATCGTGTGATGGCTCTGGTGTGTGACAGGGAGGCAGGTTCTGCCTATGGTTCTGCCATGAATACCTCTGTTTATGGCTGGAATACAAAAACCGGTCAGTATGATGAACTGTTTAAGGATGGCAAAATTATGAAATTTGATAAAAAGTGTCCTTATCTGGATAAAAACAGCTGTATAAAGCTGAAATTCACCTGTAATACCCCATATGAGGAATATTCTCCCCGGATTATGGTGATAGGAGGTATGGATTGATGCTTGAAATCAAACATTTATATAAGAAGTTCGGCTCATTTTATGCGGTGGAAGATTTGAATCTTTATATTGATAAAGGAGAAATCTTTGGATTTGTAGGTCATAACGGCGCCGGAAAAACAACAACTATGAAGATAACAGCCGGGCTTCTGGCTGCAACAGGCGGAAGTATCACCATCAATGGAGCAGATGCATTTAAAAATCGCAGGAAAATGAAGCGTAAAATCGGTTATATGCCGGATTTCTTTGGCGTATATGATAATCTGAAGGCAATTGAATACATGGAGTTTTATGCCTCCCTGTATGGAATTACCGGTAAAAAGGCAAAAACAACCTGTATGAATCTGATGGAGCTGGTAAATCTGTCAGATAAGGCGAATGCCTATGTAGACAGCTTATCGAGAGGGATGAAGCAGCGTCTTTGCCTTGCAAGAAGTCTGGTTCATGATCCGGAGCTTCTGCTGCTGGATGAACCTGCTTCCGGACTTGATCCGAGGGCGCGTTTTGAGATGAAGGAGATTCTCAAGAACCTGGGTTCCATGGGAAAAACCATTATTATCAGCTCTCATATTCTTCCGGAACTGGCAGATATGTGTGATACGATAGGAATCATGCAGAAAGGAAAACTGATCATGCATGGGACGGTGGAGGATATTCAGCTGAAGGCTATGCATGCGAAACCTCTTCATATACGGGTTCTGAAGAATCAGGAAACTGCAATGAGGGTTTTAAAGGAAGATCCCCATACCCGTCGTGTTTCTGCACGTGAGGATTATCTGGTAGCAGATTATACAGGCGATGAAATGGATACAGCGAGACTTTTAAGGCGTCTTATGTTACAGGGCGTGTTGATTGAAAGCTTTTATAAAGAAAAAGGAAATCTGGAATCACTGTTTTTGGAACTGACAAGCGAAGAAGGAATCGGTAAATATACAGAAGCAGACAGCACAGGGGAAACTGGTAATAAAACAGAAGCAGACAGCGCAGCGGAAGCTGGTAATAAAACAGAGGCAGACAGCACAGCGGAAGCTGATGGAAAAACTGATAATGGAGGGGAAACGGTATGAAAGCAAATCCGATTTTGAAAAAGGAACTGGTTCTGGGAGCGCGTACAATCCGATTTCCGATTGCTTTGATGTTCTACAGCGGGTTTCTGTCGCTTGTGGCTTTGTTTACACTTAGCAGTGTCAGCAATACGTATACGTATGCGTACAGGGGAATTGATTTTGACGCATTAACGATTATTTTTCTGATACTGGCGTATCTTCAGATGGGAATTATCTGTATTATTATTCCGGTACTGACTGCAGGCAGTATTGCCGGGGAGAGAGAACGTCAGACACTGGATATTATGCTGACAGCTCCTGTGCGCCCCTTTTCAATCGTTATGGGCAAGCTGTTAGCTTCCCTGTCTCAGGTATTTCTCTTTGTGATCAGCAGCTTACCGGCTATGTCGATTGCATTTTTATATGGGGGTATTCAGTGGCAGTACCTGATGGTATTTATGGCCGGTATTATGAGTATTGCTTTTTTCAGCGGTGCGATTGGGATCTGGTGCTCATCAGTTTACAGAAAGACGATTATTTCTGTGATTATGACAATGGTAATTGAGGTGGTATTTTTTGTCGGAACTCTGGCAGCTGTGGTTTTGATCTATTATCTGAAGATGCAGCAGGTTATGAGTACGAGCGGAATTTTCCGTGTTTCTAAAATCGATATGGGATGGTATCCTTTGATTTTGCTGCTTAATCCGGCGATTGGCTTTGTAGATGTGATTATGTCTTCCTGGTCGGGAATCGGAGCTGTTGAAAGCTTATTGGGGCCTTCTTTTATCGGAAATATAAAGGTGGCGTCGGGACTGAAAGAGCTTTTGCCGTATTGGCCCCTGATGAGTCTGGCGGTTACTCTGCTTATGGGATTTTTCTTTGTCAGGCTGGCATCCAGAAGGATTGATGCAGTCAGAAGAAAGGAAAAGCATATCCGAAAAAAAATAAGAAAGTAAAATAAGCAAAGAAGGTAAAAGAGGCAAAGAAAGTAAGGGAGGGAAGGCCATGAATGAGGATCAGCAGATTAAAAAGTTTATAGCAGGGCTTCGGCTGTGGATATTTTGGAAACGGCTGATTCACAGGCTGTTGTGGTGCGTGCCCGCAGGAATTTTTATGGGAGCTGTAATGGAAGGAATTTCATATTTTATTCCCTGGTACAGTGTCCATTACTGGGCAGCGGCAGCGGTGGCTGCAGGGATTGCGGCGGCTTTTATCTGGTCTTTATGGCAATATCCCTCTGCGGGCGAGGCAGCCGCAATTTTAGATCGCACCGGTCTTAAGGAGCGTACAGTAACTGCGCTGGAATTAACAGGAGACAGCAGTTTTTTTGCAGAGCTTCAGAAGCGTGATGCCTTGGAGAAACTAAAGGGCATTGTTTTCAGGAAAAGCCTTCCGATTCGAATTACATGGAAGCGGCCGGCGCTTCTTTGTGCTGCATGTGTTTTGCTTGCAATAAGCTGTATTCTTCCTTCTCCGGCTAAAAGAGAAGCAAAAAGTCTGCATGAGATTACAAAAAAGGCAGAGAAAGAGGCAGAAAAGGTAGAAAAAGTCCGCGGGGAGCTGGCTGGTGAAGAGCTGGAGAAAACGCTGTCTGAAGAATATGATCGATTACTGGATGCGATTATGAAAGAACTCAAGGCAGCAGCTTCAAATGAGGAATTGAAGAAATCTCTTGAACGGGCAGAACATAAACTGACTCAGATGGCAGAAAAAACTGAGAATAAGAAGCAGAAGAATCAGCTGAAACAGCTTGCAATGTCATTAAACCCGAATAAAAATGGAGAATCGGGTGAAAAAAACGGGAATGAAAGTGAAAAAAATGGTTTACAGGCAGCAGCAGAGCTTCAAAAAGCAGCGGAAGCTGCTGAAAAACAACTGGAAGAATTGCTGAAAGAGCTGGAAACGAACGGTGATTTAAAGGAATTGAGTGAAGAGGAGTTGAAAGCTGCGAAAGAGGCTCTTGAAAAGCTGGCGAATCTGTCGGAAAGTCAGGGGATTTCGAAAGAACTTTCTGAAGAACTTCAAAAGCTGGCCTCTCAGCTTGCTTTGGGTTCTGCAAAAAGCAGCGCTTTAGTTTCTGGTCTGGCATCCGTAAGTACCGTTAAAATGGCAGCAGCTTCTAAGCTGGCTCAAGCCGGCAGCAATGGCAAGCCTGCTGCGGGCGGAACCTCCGGAGAAGGGAATGGAGCCGGAAGTGGTTCTGAAGGTGCTTCAGGAAGCGGTTCAGGAAGTGGTTCTGGAAGTGGTTCCGGAGCTGGAACCGGATGGAATTATGGCAGCAATAAAGGGACGGAAAAGGAAATTTCTTATGAAGGTGAACTTGTTTTCGTGCCGAATGGTGTCGGGGATGATGATAATCTTACCGGTACACAAAATGAAGGTTCTTCTTTTGTTACAGAGGGAGGAGATTCTTTGACCTGGGCCGGGAATCAGGTAAAATACAGCCAGGTAATTGGTGATTACAGCAAGCAGGCGATGTCGGAAATTGAGAAATCAAATTATCCGGCGGGAATACAGGATATTGTAAAGTCTTATTTTGAGCAGCTGAATCAGTAGAAATCGCTTTTTATGAGCAGCTCACGTAAGGATGCATGGCGCTTTTGAAATTGACATCAGGCAGCGGCAAAGCCGATAGGGAGAAAGGAAATCTGTGTGGTGACAGAAGAAAGAGAGCCTATGGGGCGATAGAAGAAAGGAAATCTATATGGCGATACAGGGAGAATGGCAATTAAAGGATATGGTGGAAAAGGTCAGCCGATGCGAGGCAGAAATCGGAAAGGCGATCATTGGACAGAAGGATATTATCAGGCAGACGATTCTTGCGATTCTGTCTGATGGTAATGTGCTTTTGGAGGGTGTTCCGGGACTTGGAAAAACGGAGCTGGTCAAGGCGATTGGCCGTGTATTTCAGATGAGCTTTTCCAGAATCCAGTTTACACCGGATTTAATGCCGGCGGATGTGACGGGAACCAATCTGATCTTGAAGGAAGGGGAGCGCAATGTGTTTCGATTTGAGCCGGGGCCGGTTTTTGCGCAGCTTGTACTGGCAGATGAGATTAACCGTGCGACGCCGAAGACACAGGCAGCGCTTTTAGAGGCAATGCAGGAAAAGACCGTAACTGCGGGCAGAAAAACGTATGAGCTTCCGCTGCCGTTTCTGGTTCTTGCTACGCAGAATCCGATTGAAAATGAAGGAACTTATCCTCTGCCGGAGGCACAGCTGGATCGTTTTCTGTTTAAGCTGCAGGTGGATTTCCCTGACAAACAGGAGTTGAAAGAGATTCTTCAGATCACGGTGGGAAATAAAAGACCGGAGCTTTCTCATGTTATTTCGGGAGAGGAAATCCTTGAAATGCGTAAAGTAATCTGCCAGATTCCTGTGGCAGATGCGGTTATGGATTATGCGCTTTCGCTGGTAGTGGCAACACACCCTGAAGTGGAGGGAGCGCCTGAGGTTGTGCGAAGATATGTGTCAACGGGGGCAAGCCCCAGAGCTGCTCAGGCGATCATTAAAACTGCCAGAGCCAGGGCTTTTATGGAAGGCCGCTATAATGTAGCGTTTGAGGATGTGCGCTATGTGGCATATCCGGCCTTGCGTCACAGATTGATCACTAATTTTGAAGCGATTGCGGATGAGATGACGGCAGATAAGATTATTTCTGAAATTATGAAGGGGCTGGATAAGGTATGAGCGAATTGTTTGATTCCGGCTTTTTTGCAAGGCTGAATCATCTGAAAATGGCAATGCATATCCGGCTTGACCGCGGTTTAAGCGGAGCCCGAAAGTCTTCTGCAAAAGGCTCCTCAGTGGAATTTTCTGATTTCAGGGAGTATTTGCCGGGAGACGATATCCGGCGTATTGACTGGAATGCGTATGGACGACTGGATAAGCTCTATATAAAACAGTTTATGGAGGAAAAGGAAGCATGTTATCATGTGTTCCTTGATACCAGCGCTTCCATGGATTTTGGAGAACAAAAGAAATCCGTTATGGCGCTGCGGCTTTGTGCAGTTTTTGCGTGGCTTGTTTTAAAACAATTAGATCGGGTGGAAATTCTGGCGTTCAGTGAAGGCAAACTGGAAAAAACAAGTCCTGTGGTGGGACGAGGCAGCTTCAGCCGTTTGTTAAAGGCGCTGGAAGAGGTTTCATTTGGAGGAAAAACCGGTATCAATGAGGCTGTGAGGCGCAGCCGCCTGAACGGAAAGGGAATCTGCATTCTGATTTCTGATTTTCTGGATCCTGACGGGGTGGATGAGGCAGTACGATACCTCGTTTTTAAACATCAGGAGGTGCTGCTGATTCAGGTTCTGGCACGGGAGGAGACAGACTTTGATGAAGAAGGAACATTGTCTCTTCAGGATATGGAAACGGGAGAGGAAGTGCGTGTGACGATGACACGGCAGACGATCCGTGTTTATCAGGAGACACTGGAAAAGCACAACCGGGCTCTGGAAAGGCTGGCAAAACGCTATGGATGTGCATATTTGCAGGTGATTTCAGATGAAGATATAGAAAAGGTGATTTTTGAAACATTAAAACAGAAAGGAATTTTCGGATAAGTGGGTTTTCATTCATTGTGGCCTCTGGCACTTCTGGTGCTGGTGCCGGTTATCATCCTGCTGTACATTCTGAAGCAGGAAGCGAAACAGCACTTTTTTTCTTCTACGATGCTGTGGCAGGAGGTTTATCGGAATCTGGAAGCTGCAAAGCCCTGGGAAAAGCTGAAGAAGAATATTTTGCTGTTCTTACAGATCGTGACGGTTCTTCTTTTTATCGCTGCGCTGATGGGGCCGTGGCTGAAGTCGTTTGGAAGCGAAAAACAGCAGGTGATTCTGGTGCTGGACAATAGTGCCAGCATGGGGACTCTCTATGAAAAATCAGAAACCCGGCTGGAAGCAGCAAAGGAAGCGGCCTGCAGATATGTAGACAGCCTGCCTTCTGGTTCTGTGGTTCATGTAATCAGCAGTGATCGCCAGGCTGTTCTTGTTCTGTCGAGCAGCAGCGATAAAACAGAGGCGAAAAACAGAATCCGGGGAATTCGTCAGACAAATCTGGCAGGAGATTTATCGGCAGCTCTGGGACTTGTTCAATCCTGCGCAAGCCAGTCAGAACAGCCGGAGATTTGTTTTTTTACGGATACAGTGTTTGACATGGGAGATCTGCATGCCTCTGTAGCGTCTTTTTATAGTGAATTACCGAATCTGTCAGTTGATACGGTGAGCTGTGGGGAGAAAGATCATAAGCCGCTGGTGCTGGTTCGGGTGACTAATCACTCAAAACAGACACAGAATGCGGAAATCAATCTGTATGGAGAAGCTGAGGACGGGAAGGAAAAGCTTCTTGATATAGCTTCGGAAAAAATCCCCGCAGGAGAAAGCAAAGCAGTTTATTTTGAACTTGATGAAGAAAGCAAGACAGATGCAATCGGAGAGATAAAGGCGCTTTGTGCAGAATTAAATGAGCAGGATGCGCTGAAAGGTGATAATAAGGCGTGGTGTGTTCTGGATGAGCGGAAGGTGAATCGCGTACTTCTTCTGACAAAATCGAATCTGTTTGTAGAAAAGGCCTTTGCAAATCTGCCGGGGGTGGAACTTTACCGAAGCGCGGATGTGAAGGTGATTGAGAAAGAAAGCGGTGCAAAGTATGATCTGTATATTTTTGATGGGATAGTTCCTGAAAGGCTTCCTTCCTCCGGCAGTTTTTTCTTTATCAATTGTGATCATGCGGATTTATTTGAAAAGATGGGAAGTGTACGAAAAAAGTTTCTTACGCTTACTGAAAGTGAAGTGACCACATATATAGCAGATCGCAGGATTGGCGTTAATAAAGCGGATACGTATCGTGTGCCCGGCTGGGGAACTGCATTTTTAAAATCAGGAAATGAGTCAGCGGGATTTTACGGAGCGTATGATGGACATCAGATTGCAGTGCTGGGCTTTGATCTGCATCAGACAGATTTCGGTCTCCAGGCTGAATTTCCTGTACTGATGTCAGGTCTTGCGGATTACCTTCTTGCAAATGGGCTGACAGATCGTACCTTTTATACTGCAGGTGACAGTATTATGCTCCGTGCAAATACAAAAGGATCAGAACTTACGCTTGTGATGCCCGATGGCAGCAGACGTCAGATAAAAGCAGCCGAAGCAGCGGGCTCTTATCTGGAAGCAGCTGATACGGGGATATATCAGGTTTCTCAGGAGCTGAATGGAGAAGTAAAACAGCAGAAATTTGCTGTAGGATTCCCTTCTGCTCTGGAATCATCAGTGGAATCCGCTCAAAGTATGACAGCAGATGGGGAAAATGAAGCGGGCAGAGTACCGCAGGCGGGAAGTCTGGAAATCCGAAATGTGATTTTGCTTTTCCTGATTCTGCTGATCATGGCGGAGTGGGTAGTTTACCTTAGAATACAGTAAAAGGAGCAGGTTATGCAGCTGGAAATTGCGCGTCCGTGGGCGCTGTTGCTTCTGCCGGTGCTGGCAGGAATTATTATCTGGCTTGCGAGAAGGATTCGCAGCCGTTCACGTACCAGAAGAATTGGAGAAGCGCTGATTCGATGCATGGTAGTTGCATTTCTGGTGCTTGCGCTTTCCGGTGTAAGCATCAGAAAAAGCAGCGATATGACAACCACTGTTTTTCTGGTAGATTTATCTGACAGTCTGAAAGGGGCTCATGGGGAAGAAACGCAGTTTGTTCAGTCTGCGATATCCCATATGCCTGATAAAAATCAGTCTGGAATTGTGGTGTTTGGTTCGGATGCGCAAATTGAGCAGTTTGTCAGTGAAAAAAAGATATTTACGGACTTTCAATCGCAGGTGATCGGGTCAGCAACTAATCTGGAACAGGCTGTTCAGACGGCGCTGGCGCTGTTTCCGGATGAAACGGCGCACAGACTGGTGCTTTTGACCGATGGTGCGGAAAATGAAGGAAATCTGAATAATCTGGTGTCTTCCTTTGCGGGAACCGATATTGAATTTAAAGTGGTTTCCTATGACAGCAGTATAAAAGATGAGGTTTATGTCAGCGATGTATCATTGCCGGATATTATACATCAGGGAGATCGTTTTCAGGTTCAGGTGGATATTTATTCTACAAAAGCTGCAGATGCAAAGGTTTCCTTGTATTCCGGGCGAACATTGAAGGGGCAGAAGGAAGTTGTGCTCCAGAAAGGCAGCAACAGGCTGGTATTTTCGGATCAGGGTGTGGAAGGTGGTTTGAAGAGCTATCGGGTTACGGTGGAGTCTGAAAATGATACCGTTTCTGTCAATAATACCTATAGTGCATTTACCACTGTAGAGGCGCAGCCCAAGATTCTGCTGGTAGAGGGCAAAAAAGGACAGAGCCGCGCATTTGTTAAAATTTTGAAGGCCTGCAATTACGATTATGAAGTGGTGACTCCATCAGGTGTACCGGCGCAGATTACCGATTTGAACCAGTATCAGTCTGTAATTCTTCTCGACGTTTATGCGGATGATCTGAGAAAGGGGTTTATGGACGCAGCTCAAACCTATGTGAAAGATTATGCAGGCGGTTTGATCGCAATTGGCGGCCCGAACAGTTTTGCGCTGGGAAATTACAAAGATACGCCTCTTGAACAGATTCTTCCTGTAAAAATGGATCTGGAAGGAGAAAAACAGGTTCCGAAGCTTGCGATGACCATGGTAATTGATCATTCGGGAAGTATGAGCGCTTCCTCTGCAGGAAACAGCAGCGTTACCTGTATGGATATTGCAAAGCATGCTGCTGTCAATGCATTAGATTCGCTGCGTGAGATTGATGAAGTAGGGGTTCTGGCATTTGATGACGGCTTTACGTGGTCTGTCCCGCTTCAGAAAGCGGTGGATACGGAAGAAATCGTTTCGTGGATTGCAGGGATTACATCCGGCGGAGGAACCAGCATTTATCCGGCGTTGAATGAGGCGGTCGATAAGATGAAAAATTCCGATGCAGTCTTAAAGCACATTATACTTCTGACGGATGGGCAGGATGGATATCATCAATATAAGCCTGTTCTTGACGCTATGAAGAAAAATGGAATTACGCTTTCGACAGTAGCTGTTGGGACGGATGCGGATTCTGCTGTTTTGAAATCTCTGGCGGAAAAAGGAGGCGGACGTTACTATTATTCAGACGGAGGAACTGCCTTACCGCGGATTTTTGCACAGGAGGTTTATCTATCTGCCAAAAGTTATCTGATTCATGAAAGCTTTACTCCTGTGGTCGTAAATTCACATGAGGTGATTCAAAATGTTTTTTCAGAAGGATCTCCGGATTTGCTGGGATATATTGCGTCCACTCCCAAACCGGCGGCTACGGTTATTTTGGAATCGCCTCGAAACGATCCGATTCTTACTGTGTGGCAGTACGGGCTTGGAAGAAGTATTGCCTGGAACAGCGATGGAACAAATGAATGGACGGGAAATTTTGCAGGCTGGGCTAACTATGCAGCTTTGTGGAGAAATCTGATAGACTGGACAATTTCAGAAAGCGATTTGGGGAAGGATATACTTCGTGTGGAACAGCAGGCTTCATCTGCAGTTATAACCTATGAAACGGAAGATTATACAGCAGAAACGGATATTTCCGCACTGATTACAGGGGAAGATGGGAAAGCACATCAGGTAAAACTGAAGGCGTCGGCCCCGGGAGTATATCAGGCAGAAATTCCTTTGGATAAAGCAGGCGTTTACAGTATTAATGTCAGAAACCGAAATGGCAGTGAGATGATAAAAAATATCAATACGGCTACAGCTATGCAGTATTCGCGGGAGTATCGCTATGCAGAGGTATCAAACAATCTGAAAAGCTTTACGGAGAAGGTTTCCGGCAGATATATCAGCAGATCGGAGGAGGTTTTCGACACGAAATTAACCGGCGCCATGGCTCGAACCAATCTTACAAACGCTCTGCTTCTGGCAGCAGTATTTTTGTTTGTGTTTGATGTTATCATGAGAAGGATGCATATAGACTGGCTTGCTGGAATTGCAGGAGGTTTGAAAAAGGCGGTCTCTAACAAAACAGTTTCCAAAAAAACAGTTTCCAAAACAACGGTCTTCAAAGCAGCAGGCTCTCAAACGGGCGCTTCTGTGAATCGAAAAGAAACCATCAGCAGGGCAGAGCGAATACACAAGCCGGAATCAGATTTTGGAAAAGATGCAGAGAAAACTGTGTCGGGAAAGAAAGGGAAAGGTGTGTCGGGAAAGAAAATGGAAGGTCCGTCGGAGAAGAAAATGGAAGGCGTAATTGATACGGAGGCTTTGCTGAAGAAAAAGAAAGAGAGAAATCTGTAGTCTCAGCTAAGAAAGAGGATGCGTCGTTACATCGTTGTGCCGTTTGCGTCGTTGTGTCGTTGTGTCGCTTGCGTCGTTTGGATTGTTTGCGGTGTTGCGTTGTTGCGTTGTTTGTGGAGGAGGAGCCGCAGGTAAAACAGGGGAGTTTTTTAAGTGAAATGTGTAAGTTTTGGCCCCAAAATCCCAAATGGGCTGTGCACGCTGCACAGCCCATTTGGGGAATAAATAGAATATATTTGCAGATAGATAATATCTGATTGTCGGATTTACAGCAGTTCTTTTTCTGCAGCGGCCAGAATCTTTTCCACTTCTTTTGTGATTTCAGGATTCTGAGGGATTACGGGGTCGCTTTCGAGGAGACTCAGCGCGCGTTCTTCAGCTCTCTGATTTAACGGAACTTCGCCTGTGCGGATCCAGTCTGCCCATACGCTGTCGAAGCCGATGGAAGGTGCGAAGATTTCATCTCTCAGGTGATCGATGGTGTGTTCCTGTTCCATAAAGGTTTCGTGCTCGTTGACTACGTAATCGATTGCTTCGAAGCCAAGTTCTTCTTCATTGATCGTGAAAGGACGCTGAGCTTTACGGATCATACCGATCATTTCATTGTCCAGAACCAGCTGGCTTAAAGAACAGCACATTACGCTTGCAGTGCTTCCGAAGCCTGTAATCAGAGTTGCACCTGAAATACCAGGAAGCAGAGCGTTGATCATCTTTTCGTAGCCAGCCTGTTCATCCATAGCACAGCTGGTACATGAAAGACCATAAACGTCGGACATCATGCCGCAGTAGGTTGCAAGCTGAACTGCCAGAGCGCTGGAGATACCTGTTTCGGGAAGACCAAGGATACTCTGCGTATTCTTCATGTTGGCGAAGAATGTTCTGGAACCATAGAACATTACACAGTTCGGGTTAAGCAGGTGAGCTACGCTGGCAAATGCAAGAATTTCAGCATGAGCCTGTGCTACTGTACCGGCAATTGACAGCGGAGAAGTCAGTCCGCCCATGGGAGCAGCTAAGATGCTGACAGGGATACCTGCTCCTACGATATGGCGCATGGTATCAGTGATTTCCTTAGGCAGGAATAACGGTGATTCAGGAGAAATACCAACCATACCAATGGGGTTAGCTGCTAAATCATCATTTCCATAAAGCTTAAACAGTTCTGCGATATATTTTGCATTGCTTGCCAGAGAAATACCAGGTCCGTAAATCGGTTTGCTGGAATGTTCAAACATAGTTGCGGTCTGCTTCAGCTGAGTGATAGCGGAAGGAACATCACTGGGATAAACAAGTGCACAGGGAATGTCCAGGTTGGGCAGCTGATTCATAACATGAATCGTATCAACCAGATCTTTCAGTTCGCCGTTGCGTCTCTTACCTGTCTTCATATCAGCAATCCAGGGAGCTCCGCCGGTGCTGTGGGTGAAGGTTTTGCCGAGTTCAAACTCTTTTTTCATACCGGTACTTGCAGCAGTCATTGTAACCTTGTTTTTCTGAGCCTGCAGTGTACGGTTGATCAGATCTTCACAGAAATAGACACGATCGCCTTTTTCTGTACAGCCGTTTTCACAAAGCATTTTGCGAATTTCGGGGTCTTCTACACGCATACCAAAACGTTTTAAGAGTTCGATTCCATATTCGTGAAGTTTTGCGATATCTTCTTTGCTTACATAATTAAGTCTGGGTATATAATTCATTGAGTATCCCTCCGTCATTTTGATGAAATGTTTTCTCCTGTGTTATGGAGTGAAAAATAAGTTGGTTAATAAGTTGTAAATTGTGCAGGATACTGATTTGTGAAATTGTGAAAATGTATTTTGTAGCTTTATCATACTATGGAATGTCAAAAAAGTCAATGAAAAAATAAAGAAAATATCACTATTATGAAAAAATGCATATTTCGTGTAAAAGTTTGATTAAAAAAAGAGTAAAACAGAAATTGATATGTGAGAGTATTGTGTTATAATAGAAAAAAAGAAATTTGTTATGAAAGAAATTATGTAATGATGTATTTAGGAGAAAAAGGGAATGGGAAATATACATAATATAGGAACAAATATACGCAGAATGAGAAAGGCGCAGCGCATAACGCTGCAGCAGCTGGCAGAATCCTCAGGGCTCTCGGTTGGATATCTGAGCAATGTTGAAAGAAATGTTACAAGTCCTACACTGATTAATCTTCAGAAAATCTGTGAGGTGCTGAAAACTTCGCTTGGCGATCTTCTTGAGCGGAACGAACGTGAAAAAATTGTGATACGCAAAGATGAAAGAGAGATAACGGTTGATGAGGAGAAGAATACCAGGATTGAAACACTGGAATTCGGAAAAGAGTTCGGTTCCTGTCTTTATATGACAATTGAGCCTGAAAGTAATTTTGAAGGCACCGTGTGGCAGCATGAATGCCATGAGGTTGGAACTATTATTTCCGGTGAGATGCGGGTGGAAATGGAAGGCGTTTCCTATGATCTGAGAGAAGGAGACACGATTCTGGTAAAAGCGCATACTCCGCATTGCTGCTACAATACCAGCAAGACAGAAGCGGTAGTTTCATACTGGTTCAGGATCTGGCCGTCGGAAAGCATGGAGGAAAATTTCTCCGCGGAAGAAGAAATCGAGTAGATCTTTTGAAAAAACAAAACGGTATTTCAGAAAAATAAAATAAAACAGTACAAGAGTATA
>JAUNPP010000147.1:2796-7501 GCA_030536685.1 Lachnospiraceae bacterium | reverse complement strand
GAATCCGCATAAAATAAGCCTTTTTACATTTATATGCTCTTGCAATAAGGATGACACAATGGGGTTCCTGCCAGTTAGGGGAAGACGGCTACAGCGCCATCCAGATTCTGCGCCATTACTACGGCCCCTCCATCTACATCAACACCGCCGAGGAGATATCCGGCATCCCCACCTCCTGGCCCGGCTATGACCTTGCCCTGGGCTCCACCGGCCAGAAGGTGCAGCATGTCCAGGAGCAGCTGGATGCCATCGCCACCGTCTACACCTCGATTCCAAACATCTCCCCCGACGGCATCTTCGGGCCGGCCACCGAGCGGGCGGTTATGGCCTTTCAGTCCATCTTCGGCCTGCCTCAGACCGGCGTGATTGATTTCCGTACCTGGTTCCGGATCTCCCACATCTATGTGGCCGTAACCGGTATCGCGGAGCTGGCCTGACTGCGCTCTGCGGACGCTTAAAAGAAGGCCTTCCTGTTGATTTTTTCTTTACGCAGGAAATGGATTTTGAAAAAGGACAAAAAAGCCGATTACACCGACATCAAAAATCGGCGTGAGCGTGGCTCTCACTTCAAAATGATGTTCTTTGTAATCGGCTTTGAAATTCAAAGACAGGTTCTGTCTCAATGCCTGCTCCTGCAAACAGAACCAAAGGCAGGTTGCACGACATGTTTATTTGTAATTGACATGGAAATAGCATTCCCCTCAACATCGACTTTTCGCATTGCGAAAAAACCTGTTCCTATCCATACAGTTTGAGTGCCATTTCGCACACCTATTGAAACAATTGCATCTATAAAAAAACTGTGGTATCAAAGCCATTTTACTTTCCCTCCTCCTTTTTTCCATATGGATCCGGTTCTTCGGCAACCATCTGATAAGTTGGTTCGATTTCATAAACGACTGCCCGTTCCTGTTCTTTTGCCTGCAATTCATAAATCCCTAGTCCAAAGTATTTCTCAAAAAATGCTTTCAGTTTGTCAATGACACCTTGTTTCTTCTTCGCTCTGCCACCGCCGCCGAAACGGGAAACAGGTGGCATCAGCTTATCAATCTCCGTACCCGTTGTCTTGATAGCCCCGTCACGGAAAGCATTAGAAACAAACTTTTGGGTTTCCTCCGGCTTGAGCTTTTCACCTTTGATGATTTCGGACAGGTCGGCTTCTTCCTGTTCCAGAACAAATCTGCGCCAGTCGGTTGTAACCTTCGTGTCTACATTCACACGACCGATAAAGGCTTCAATCAGTTCTTTCTTGCTGCGAAGCTGAATGCTTGCGTCAACAGCCTTGCGGATGGAAGCAAGGATTTCTTTGTCCTCGCAGTTGCCGTCATGGTACTTCTCAACCAACATCAGTATATAGTCGATATTGATTTCTACCTGTTTGATAAGCTCGATTTCAAACTCAATATCGTCAGTAATATCTTCTTTTTCTGCTTCGCCTTTTCTGCGATACTTATCGTAAAGGTCAAGGTAGATACTCTGATAATCCTGCAAATCACGACTGGCGATAATGTCCATTTCTGCGAACTGATCAAAGGAAGAAAGAATATTTCTCATGCTGAGGATCGTGCCAAACAGCTTGATAAAATCTTTCTCTGCCTGTTCTCCGACAATCTGAACGCCAAGAGGATATTCCGCTTCCAGCTTTGCCAGCAAGTCCACATAACCGGGATGATATTTGCCATCGTTATCCTCATAGCCGTTCCAATAATCGTTGAAACTCTTGAGCAGGACAATACCGCTGGCGTTCTTATCGCCAAAGAGAGCGATTGCATCATCGGTGGCTTTCTGCAAATCACGGAAGCAGACGATATTGCCGTAGGTTTTCACAGAGTTTAGAATACGGTTGGTTCTGGAATACGCCTGGATCAGTCCGTGCATTTTAAGGTTCTTGTCCACCCACAAAGTATTCAACGTGGTAGCGTCAAAACCTGTGAGGAACATATTCACGACAATCAGCAAATCAACCTCTCGGTTCTTCACTCGCATGGACAAATCCTTGTAGTAATTCTGGAACTTATCAGAGGAAGTGTCGAAGTTGGTGTTGAACGCCACGTTGTAATCTTTGATTGCATCGTCAAGGAAGTCACGAGAGGACTGGTCAAGACTGTCGGTGTCGAAGCCTTCCTCTTGCAGAACATCTTCCGGGTCATCCTCATTGGCTGCATAGCTGAAAATGGTCGCAATGGTAAACTGACGGTGGCTCTCCTCAATCTGTCTCTGGAACTCCTTGTAGTATTTCATCGCCATAGGAATGGAACTGACAGCAAACATAGCATTGAAGCCCGCCATACGCTTGCCCTTCAAAGAGTAGAAACTGTTGCGTTTTGTTTTCTGGTCGAAATGTTCCAGCGTATATTTGACGATATCACGGATACGCTCCGGGGCACCCATTGCTTTTTCAATATCAATGGCAGAAACATTCTTGTCCTTGATATTTTCCTTTTCTTTAACTGTATTTACATAGTCGATACGGAACGGAAGAACATTGCCGTCGTTAATGGCATCCACAATTGTGTATGTATGGAGCTGATCGCCGAAGGTCTGGGGCGTGGTCAGCATTGCCATGTGTTTGCCCTTTCCGGCATTGGCGGCAAATATCGGGGTACCAGTGAAGCCGAACAGGTGGTAGTTTTTGAACGCCTTAACGATTTTTGCGTGCATATCACCAAACTGACTGCGGTGGCACTCGTCAAAGATGATGACGCAGTGCTTACCGAAAACCTCGTGTCCCTTGTTCTTGCTTACGAAATTGTCCAGCTTCTGAATGGTGGTGATGATGATTTTATATTCATGGTAACCCCCTTTTTCGTCCCTGTCCTCAAGCTGTCTCTGCAAAATTCTTGTAGAAGCATTGCTGTTGGCAGAGCCTTTTTCAAAGCGGTCATATTCTTTCATGGTCTGATAGTCCAGATCTTTTCGATCGACCACAAACAGGACCTTGTCCACATAAGGGAGGGCAGAAGCAAGCTGCGCCGTTTTGAAAGAGGTCAAAGTCTTTCCGCTTCCTGTGGTATGCCAGATATATCCTCCAGCATCAATGGTTCCCAGCTTTTTATAGTTGGTTGCAATTTCAATGCGGTTCAGAATACGCTCGGTAGCAGCAATCTGATAAGGACGCATCACCATCAGAATTTCTTCCGTGGTGAATACGCAATATTTTGTCAGCACATTCAGAATAGTGTGCTTTGCAAGGAATGTCTTAGTAAAATCAATCAGGTCTGCAATCACCTTATTGTTTCCGTCTGCCCAGAAGGAAGTAAACTCAAAGCTGTTGCTGGTTTTCTTCGATTTCTGCTTTGTGGACTCGACCATTTCCTTGATATGACTGTTTCTGGTGGTGTTGGAATAATACTTGGTATGGGTACCGTTGGAGATAATAAAAATCTGCACATACTCATACAGTCCGCTTGCTGCCCAGAAGCTGTCACGCTGGTAGCGTTTAATCTGGTTAAAGGCTTCACGGATGGCAACGCCACGGCGTTTCAGTTCCACATGGACGAGAGGCAGACCGTTGACAAGGATGGTCACATCATAGCGTGTATCATGCTTGCCCTGATCTTCCTCATACTGATTGATTACCTGTAAACGGTTGTTGTGAATGTTCTTTTTGTCGATAAGCTGAATATTCTTGGAAGTTCCGTCATCCCTGCGAAGTACCTTTACATGGTCGGTCTGGATGGTTCGGCTCTTTTCGACAATGCCTTCGTTGGCGTTGGCAATGGTTTCCGTGAAGAAACGCTTCCACTCGCTATCAGTAAAGGTATAATCGTTCAAAAGCTCCAACTGCTTGCGCAGATTGGCAATCAGACCTTTTTCATCACGGCCCATGCCGCCCTCTCTGCCCACTTCGTGGTCATTCACCTTGTGGATGGTAAGGTATTCATATCCCTGTGCAGTCAGCAGACGGATAAATTCCTTTTCCAGAGCCGCTTCGCTCTGAAAGGCATCAGAGCGTGAGCTTTCCGGCGTATATTCAGCTACCACGGTACTTTCATTGCTTTCGGCAACGATGTTATAGGTACTCATGCGGCTTCCTCCTTTGTGTTAGTCTACTGCTTTGAAAGAGAGCAGTTTATCTCTGTAATATTCGTATTGCTTTGTTCTTGCTTCAATCTCTGCTGGTAAGCCAGCTTCCAAGTCAGTACACAGGGTGTAGAACTTATTCAGGATATTCGCAATGCGTTTCTGTTCCTCGATACTCGGCACGGACAACTGATAATCTGCTATTGTCTTGCCGGTCAACGAAGCTCTCGTCGTAAATGCACAGTGTGAGGTAACATACTGACGGAACTCTCTTGTCGAAAAGCAGTAGGAACAGTACTCCGGCAACAAGTAATTTGTTCTCGGTGTCGCTTTGATACAGAAGCCATTAAATACACAATCATCCATATTGTCCAACATGACTGCCGACCAGCCAACATCCTCTGCTGTTTCGGAGGTTCTTGTAAATAATACATCACCCTTTGAAACACGGAGTTTTTCGAGTTCAGTAGGGGTACATTCCACTAATGCAGTAATATCATCTGCTTTGAGGAACCTGTTATTGTAGACATCGGTATATCTTACAAAAGGTATTCCTTTCCCGAAGAATTCCTTTCCCTTGCTAAGTCCGTTACGGAAATCAAATAACTCAGCCATAGACAACCGAACAGAGCCAAATACATATTGACACAAACGAATCAGCGCATTATACTCGTCTGTCTGT
>JAUNPP010000147.1:0-2780 GCA_030536685.1 Lachnospiraceae bacterium | reverse complement strand
GATTGTCTTTCCAGTTGCGGCGTAAGTCAAGAGAGCATCACGATAGAACTCGTACTGCTTCTGACGAGCTTCAATCTCAGCAGGTAAACCAATTTTGAGGTCAGAGCAGATTGTTTCAAAATTGTCCAGAACATGGACAAGTCGTTCTTGGACATTCAGCTGAGGGACTGGAATGGTCATATTTCCTAACGATGCCAAAGCAATCGTTCTCTGCGCAGCACCTTTTGCTGCTTTATCTGCTTGCCTATAGAAATCTGTGCTTTGCATCGCATGATACATATACCGAGGAATAACTTGGTTCTGATTCGGGCGAAGGATTGCAATATGGCGTTGGAATACAAATTCGGTATCGTCAGTAATATGTACTGGCGTGCCAAATGAACCAACTACCGTATAAAGAATATCGCCGCACTTGGCTTTCCTCTTGTCTGCCAAACTTTCGTAGTATGCACGGGGTACATACATTACATTGCTAAAATCAATCTGCTTGTTTTCGGTAATGTTTGAAATAGTGATAAAAGGAACCCCAGAATCAGATTTAGGTGGCGGCATATGGTCGCCGTCTGCGATTGAGAGACATATATCTCTCAAAGTACAAGACTGTGCATTATCTTCATGTTCAAGTAATTTGTCACGATAATACTCATATTGTTTCTTCCTTGCTGTAAGCTCTGCTGTAAGCTCTGTGAAATTGTCCAGTATACGGACAATTTCACTCTGCACTGGCAACGGAGGAACCGGTATCTGTATCTTTTTCAATTCCGCCATCGGTATGCTTTTAACAGTTCCTCCTGCTACCTTTTTTAGAATGGCAGTATGTATATCTGCCGTATGTAATAAATACATCAAATAACGAGAGTTCAAAACTTGAGGGTCAGGTTTAATTGCATACACGCCCTCTTTGATATTCCAGTTTGTAGGTTTTACTTCAATAACCGCCGTTTCACCTATTGTCCCCGTTCCAGAAAACAGCACATCACCAATTTCCAGATTTGAACGATTATTGCATAATTTAAGTGCCTCGTCATCAATACGGTCAGTTTTATCCGATACAACTATAGTGTTATTGCGAATTTCTCTGATTGTAACGTAATAATTTTCAGCATTTTCTGTGTTTAATCTAAAAAATTGGCGAGGATTTAAGCCTGTATTTAAGGAAATAATTGCGTTACCCAGTGGCATATGCCCCACCCCATCCGGGCAAAGCTCCTGTATCAGTTCATCCAGTTTACTCATGCTGTTCACCTGCTTTCAGCATCCGATTGACCGCCTTGTCAAAATCAGAGGTGATCTTCTGGGTTTTGTTAAATTCTTCGTACTCGGCAGACGCTTTTTCTTTTGCCATTCGCCCGGAGATTTTTCCCTTATCCCGCAGAATATCGTATCTGCGGAACGCCAGAAACTCGTTCACGCTGGCGGCAAATTCCTCCATCGTGAAGGTGTTTTCCCGCTCAATCAAATCTTCGATGTAATCGAAATAGCCTGTTACTGCACGTTCCAACTGGCGAATCTGCTTTTCTTCCAGATAGTTCTTCGCAACGACTACATCCGATTTCAGAATGCGACCATCCGGGGCGTTTTTCCAAGTGGTCAGTCCCATGTTTTCTTTTGTTCTGTCAGCAGAAGTGTAGACGATTTCCGCTGCCGTCTGCCCGGTGATTGCAAAATGGAATTTATTCTGCACCATGGCATAAAAATCATGGGTAACCTGTGCGTTTTTATCGTAGTCAATGCTGCATTCCGCAAAAATATCTGTAATCTGCTGCCAGATACGTCTTTCGCTTGCACGGATCGAGCGGACTCTTTCCAGCAATTCACGGAAGTAATCCTTACCGAATGCGGTTTTGCCCTGTTTCAAGCGTTCATCGTCCATGGCAAAGCCTTTTATCATGTATTCCTTCAAAACACTGGTAGCCCAGATTCTGAACTGCGTTGCACGGCGGGAATTGACACGGTAACCCACAGAAATAATGGTATCCAGATTGTAGAACGCAACCGGCTGCTTGACTCCATCAACACGCACTTTTTGCGTGTTGTTCTCTCTGTCCAATTCGCCCTCGTCAAAAACATTGTTAATATGCTTTCGGATGGTGGACTCACTTTTATCAAAAAGAACCGCCATTTGATTTGCTGTTATCCAAATCGTTTCATTCTGAATAATCGCATCGACGGAAACATCTTCCTCGGCGGACTGATAAATTAAAAACTGAAATTCGTTACTCATACGCCCACCTCGATTTCTGCGATAATCTTGTCGATCTCATCACGGAGAACCTGCTCTCTGGCAACAATCTCTTTGATTTCTGCATTGAGCTTCACAATGTCGATTTTCTCTCTGGTGTCCTCTGCTTCCACATAGGTGGAAACAGAAAGGTTGTAGCTGTTTTCTTCGATTTCTTCATAGCTTGCCAGGTGGGAGAAATGCTTTTCCTCTGTACGATTTGAAAAGGTTTCCACGATTCTGTCCATATTTGCCTGTGTCAGCTTATTGTTGTTCGTGACCTTGATGCACTCACTGGAAGCATCAATGAACAGGGTTTTATTATCCGGTTTGCCTTTCTTCAGAACCATGATACAGGTCGCAATGGAAGTACCGAAGAACAGGTTACTTGGCAACTGGATAATGCAATCAATGTAGTTGTTATCAATCAGATATTTACGGATTTTCTGTTCTGCGCCGCCACGGTACATGATACCGGGGAAACAGACAATCGCAGCCGTACCGCCTGTTGCCAACCAAGACAGACTGTGCATGATAAAGGCAAGGTCAGCCTTGGACT
>JAUNPP010000146.1 GCA_030536685.1 Lachnospiraceae bacterium | reverse complement strand
CGAGAGTTTAGTACCGCTGCGTTCGATCCGAGCGAGAGCGCGTCCCCGAACAGGACCGTACTGTAATGGAGCCCACACACCCTTTCATATGTTTACCCCGGATAATCTAACAGAAACTGTTGACATTTTCTGTCAGATTATCTAGTATTGATATGTTGTTGGTTGATAGCCGCTCAAAAAACATTAAGCTGCACTGCTATGGCGGATGTTTTCTGTATTTGCCGCCGCTATCTGCTGGCACAAGAGGGAAAGGAAGGTCTATTATGAAATCACAAAACCGTAAATGGTATTTACAGGGAATGCGGGATGGCATTCCTATTTCACTTGGATATTTTGCAGTTTCACTCACGCTGGGAATTACCGCTAAAAAAGCCGGACTGACTGCACTTCAGTCCATGATCGCAAGCCTGACAAATAATGCTTCTGCGGGAGAATTTATCGGCTTTACACTGATTGCAGCCGGCGCAACCTATCTGGAGCTTTGTATTATGGAAGCCGTTGCAAATGCCCGCTATCTTCTGATGTCGTGCGCATTGAGCCAGAAGCTGTCTCCCGACACTTCACTGCTCCATCGGCTCATTATCGGATTTTTTGTAACGGATGAGATTTTCGGCGTTTCAATATCGGTTCCGGGCAAATTAAATCCTTTTTACACATATGGAGTCATCACAGTCGCCGCCCCTGGCTGGGCGTTTGGTACTTATCTGGGCGTTATTCTCGGAAATATCCTGCCGCTGCGCGCGGTCAGCGCCCTAAGCGTCGGATTATACGGCATGTTTATCGCAGTCTTTATCCCGCCCGCAAGAAAGAGTAAAATCATTGCAGGCCTGGTTTCCATCAGCTTTCTTGCCAGCTATGTATTTGCCAATATCCCCGCGATCGCACAGATTTCCGAGGGAATCCGCATTATCATTCTGACACTGGCGATTTCACTGGCTGCTGCTGTTCTGTTTCCTATTGAAGAAGAAACAGCCAGGAACGAGCCTTCGCATGAAACGAAAGAAACATCACACACAAAAACGGCTGAAAAAGTAAAAAAAGCTCTATCTGAAATCGAAAGCACAAAAGACACTCAGAAAACAACTGAAAGCAAGAAAAAACAGGAGGTTTCCTATGAGGCATAATACAGCGATTTATCTGTTTGTCATGGCAGCTACCACCTATCTGATCCGCGTTCTGCCGCTGACTTTAATACGCAAAGAAATCAAAAACCGCACAATTCGTTCTTTTTTATACTATGTTCCTTACGTAACCTTAGCTGTAATGACGTTTCCTGCCATCCTCACGGCAACCCAGAGCACCTGGTCAGCCCTTGCAGCCCTCATTACCGCAATTCTACTGGCCTGGTTCGGCCAGAGTCTTTTCGTAGTATCCGTCGCCAGCTGTGTGATGGTATTTCTGCTGGAACTGGTAATCCTGGCATAAACAGATACTTAACGCACAAACAGGTAATCCTGACACAAACAGATACTTAACGCAGCAAAAGCACCTGCCGCTGGCCGCCATTTTATACACTATGGCAATAAAAAGCAGACAGCCCGCCACCTGATCGTGACGGGCTGTCTGCTTTTTATCATCTTATTTTAAGTTCGTATAAACCATATCAAATGAACATTCAATATAGCCTGATAGCCTGTGTTATCTTAATACTGGAACACTGCTACTCCGTAAGCCGGCAGAGGGAAATCTACATGGTACGGCTTGTCGTCGCATTCGCCTGCCTTAGGTGTGAAGGTCTTCGCATGTTCCATGCCATTGCCTCCAAACTGAGGATCTGCGCTGTCCAGAATCAGCTTCAGGCGTTTCTTTTCGGGCATACCAAAGCTGTAATCCGGTCTCTCAACAGGTGTAAAGTTACATACAAATACCAGATTCTTTTTGGAATCTTTGGAGTGACGGATAAAGCTGAAGATGCTTCTGTCACCATCGTTGGCATTGATCCACTCAAATCCATCCCAGCTTCCATCCTGTTCATACAGGGCAGGATTCTTCTGATACAGATGAAGCAGCGCCTTCACAAAGTTCTGCAGCTGCTGATGATGTTCATCCTGAAGCAGATACCAGTCGAGCTCTTTGTTTTCATTCCATTCATTCCACTGACCGAATTCCTGTCCCATAAACAGCAGCTTTTTGCCGGGGTGACCCATCATAAATGCATAGCCTGCTTTCAGGTTGGCAAACTGCTCTTCCAGTTCACCGGGCATCTTGCTGAGCATTGCTTTCTTCAGATGTACTACTTCATCATGTGAAAGTACCAGCATGAATTTCTCGCTGAATGCGTACATCAGGGAGAAGGTCATCTGATTATGATGGAATTTTCTGTAAACGGGATCTAACTGCATATATTCCAGGAAGTCGTTCATCCAGCCCATGTTCCATTTCAGGCTGAAGCCCAGACCGCCATCCTTCGGGTCACCGGTTACCAGAGGCCATGCGGTTGATTCTTCCGCAATCATCAGAGCGCCCTGATTTCTTTCCTTAACAATATTGTTCAGATGACGCAGGAATTCAATTGCTTCCAGATTCTCTCTTCCGCCGTACTGGTTGGGAATCCATTCTCCGGCATTACGTCCAAAATCAAGATACAGCATGGAAGCTACCGCGTCTACACGCAGACCATCTACGTGATACTGCTCAATCCAGTTCAGAGCAGAGCCGATCAGGAAGTTCTTCACTTCATTGCGGCCATAGTTAAAAATCTTGGTTCCCCAATGAGGATGCTCTCCCTGCATAGGATTCTGATGCTCATACAGACAGGTACCGTCAAACTCTGCAAGGCCACAGCCGTCTTTCGGGAAATGAGCGGGAACCCAGTCCACAATAACACCGATTTTGTTCTTATGTAAATAATCTACAAAATACATAAAATCTTCCGGCGTACCGTAGCGGGAGGTCGGTGCATAATAACCTGTTACCTGATAACCCCATGATGCGTCAAGAGGATGTTCGGACATACCGATCAGTTCTACATGGGTATATCCCATCTCTTTTACATAGTCAACCAGTTCATGAGCAAATTCACGGTAATTGTAAAATGCTTCATATTCTTTCTGGTCTTCATTCAGCGGGTGGCGCTTCCAGGAACCGGGATGTACTTCATATACAGACATCGGACAGGAATCCACATCAAAGGATTCTCTCTTTGTCATCCATGTCTTGTCAGTCCACTTATAGTCCTCAGTTTCTGCTACACGGGAAGCAGTTCCGGGACGAAGCTCTGCTGAAGAAGCAAACGGATCTGCTTTTTCAAGATCCCAGCCATTCTTCGTATGCAGGTAATACTTGTAGATCTCACCTGTTTTCAGTTCGGGAATAAATGCTTCCCAGATTCCCATAGGCTCAAGGCGTGTCATGGGATTTGCACTGCTGTCCCAGTTATTGAAGTTACCCATAATAGAAACATACTCCGCATTGGGAGCCCAGACTGCAAAATGAACACCCTTTACGCCATCCTTCTCTGTAAGATGAGCGCCCATCTTCTTATAGATTTCATAATGAGTACCCATACCAAACAGATACTGATCCACCTCTGTAATAAAAGGAGAAATCTTCTCTGCAGGTGCCGCTTTCTTTGCGGCAGGCTTTTTCGCAGCTGTCTTTTTCGCTGTTGTTCTGCAGCCGGTCTTAGCTGTGGTTTTGCAGCCGGTTTTAGCAGTTGATCTGGCTGTGGTTTTCTTTGCTGCCACTGTCTTTTCTGCTGCTTTTTTGGTTGTTGCCTTCTTTGTCGTTTTCTTCAATTCTTCCATTATGTTCAATCCTTTTCCCAAATATTTTTACCCATTTTCCGTTCGTCTGGCTTTTATAAAAGTGAAAGTTTTATCGAATTCCGGGATAAAACCATAAGCCAGGAAAACTCTTCAGATACGGATAAATTTTTCTCATAAAATGGATTCTGTCTGTGAATTCCATTATAACTTTTTTAGCCGAAATATGAAATCACCATTTTTCATAAATTTTTTCTTTATAAATCAGAATATTTTCTACACTCATTCATATTGATATATTTCGGCAGCTATTTCTCATGGTAAAACGAATTTTACGGTTCTGCAATCAGGAAACAGCATTTCCTGCTGCAGCAGATAATTTCATTCTTTTGTAAGATACCGCCCTTTATTATAGCACAGACGACGCAAGTCTGCAAATTTAATTGGCTGGCTGCTTTCCTGTCCGAAGGATCCCTGTTATACAAAAAAACTCCTATCAACCACCAGGATTGACAGGAGTTTTCCATAAGTCATCAAGCACACTTTAAAAGCTTCTTCTCTTCTGTCTGCAATCGCTTTTTACAGATAAAATAGCTTGGAATCAGAAATGCATCTGCAAATACCCAGGCAAGAGGATGCGCAAGGGCAATTCCCCAGAATCCCATGATTGGAACCAGAGCAAGCGCTGCCAGAGTTCTCGCAAACATCTCCATAACGCCTGCCGTTACCGCAAACATGGAAAATCCCATACCCTGAATTGTAAAACGTACCGTATTGACCAGTGTCAGCAGACAATAGGCTGCTGCCGCTACAACCATAAACTGATAAGAATATTCGATTGCAGCAGTTTCTGACGGGTCAAGGAACAGACATGACAATGCTCTTCCTCCCAATACCAGTACCAGAAGCATCACTGCTGATACAATAAATCCGCAGATGTTGGCAACCTTCATACCTTCTCCAATCCGGTCTATTCTGCCGGCGCCAAGATTCTGGCTGCTGTAGGGTGCCATCGTCTGTCCCAGCGTATCAAAGGGACAGCATGCAAACTGCATGATCTTCTGAGAAGCTGTAACACCTGCTACTACCGTTGCCCCCAGTCCGTTAACCGCAAACTGAACGACCAAAGAGCCGATTGCAGTAATGGAATACTGAAGTCCCATGGGAACCCCAACACCGCAAAGCTCGCTCATATAGGAAGGGCGGATTTTCCAGTCATCGCGGCTTCCACGCAGAATCTGGTATTTCTTCCTCATATAGAACAGACATACCACACCGGAAATTCCCTGTGATAAAACAGTTGCCCACGCAGCTCCTGCTACGCCCATGTCAAATGTCAGGATAAACAGCAGGTCAAGTCCGATATTCAGTACGGAAGAAACCGCAAGGAATACAACCGGGGTTTTGCTGTCTCCCAGAGAACGAATAATTGCTGCAAGTATATTATAAAGAATCATACAGGGAATTCCTGCAAAAATAATAACAATGTAGTTATAGGCATGTTCGAAAATATCTGCCGGAGTATTTAACAGGGTAAGAATCTGGCGACAGAAAATTACCACTGCAGCAGTTAATACCACAGAAAAAGCGATACACAGCCATGTACTGTTCGCCACATATCTTCTCAGTTCTGCTTCCTTTTTCGCACCAAACATTTTTGCCACGGGAATTGCGAAGCCATTGCAGATACCCATGCAAAAACCAAGCACCATAAAATTGATTGCGCCGGTGGAGCCAACGCCCGCCAGTGCTTCCAGTCCCAGAAATTTTCCTACGATCATGGTATCTACCATGCTGTAAAACTGCTGGAATACCATTCCCAGAAACATGGGAAATGCAAAGCCGATAATCAGCTTTAACGGAGAACCCGTTGTTAAATCCTTAGTCATAATGCGTTTAACCTCTTCATGTTAAAAATCCTTAAATCAATTTACGATAATACAAAATTTTTTCACCCGTTTCCATAACAAAACAGCCGTATTCTATAATAAAAACGACATTTTCATTTTCCCGGAAAAGCTGCTGCCTGCTGTCTGCTGTTTGCTGTCTGCTGCCTCCTGCCGTCCTAACGATATCTGCTGTTGATTTCACAGGTCTCAAAAAGAGTTTTCACCGCCGTAACATACTCCGCCTGGTTTTTCGCCTTGCGGATTTTTCTCACACACCGCTCCCCGTCTCCAAACAGCTGCCCCATGTAAGCCCAGAGCTCCTTCATCTTAAACAGCGTATTGATTTCGCCCAGAGAGGTTTCCCCATAGGCGCGGCAGATCTGCTCATGAAACTGCTGCAGCTTTTCTTTGCTCAGCTTACATCCTTCCCGGATTTCTCCTACCAGGCCCGGGTCTGCAAGCAGGCCTCTTCCAAGCATTACTGCCTGAATCTGCGGAAACTCCCGAACCAATTCCCGATAGTCATCTGCAGAAAACAGATTGCCATTATAGCAAACGCAATGTCTGCTCATTTTTTCAGCTTTCCCGAATGCATCCATGTGCGGCTGATTTTTATAGAAATCCTTCTGCGCCCGCGGATGGATGATCAGTTCGGATAAAGGATATCGGTTATAGATTTCCATCAAACGTCCCGCTTCCTCCACGCTGTCTTTTCCCAGCCGTGTTTTCACGGACAGGCGGATATCCCGCCCCTCAAGCCCTGAAAAAACAGCATCCAAAAACGCATCCAGTTCATCCGGATAAGCAAGAAAGCCCGAACCCTTTTTCTTACTGACCACGGTAGCCGCAGGACAACCGAGATTTAGATTTATTTCCCGATATCCAAGCTTTTCAAGCTCTCCCGCCGCCCACAAAAATTCCTCTGCCTTATTGGCCATGATCTGCGGCACAACAAAAAGCCCCTCATTATTTGCCGGTGCAACATCCTGTTTTTCCCTCGTCTTAAATTTGTAAGTCTTATTCGCCACCACAAACGGGGTAAAATATTTATCCACTCCCGGAAAACAGCTATGGTGTACATTTCGATAAACATAACCTGTCACACCCTCCATCGGTGCAAAATAAAATTTCATACAGTATTCCTCGATTCCATTCATTGTCTTCTTATTCTTTTTATTTGTCAATTCCATTCATCTTTTTAATTCTTTTTATTTGTCAATTCCATTCATCTTCTTAATTCTTTTTATTTGTTGCTTCCATTCATTTTCTTCTTATTTTCCAAAAATAGCTCCGAATCATTCCAGCCGCAATCACCAACATAATTCCGGCTGCCCATCCAACGCCATCATACAGCATATCTCTCACCGTCCCGCAGCGACCGGGAACAAAACTCTGATGAAATTCATCCGAAGCCGAATAGATACAGCAAAGAAGCGCAGCAAGTCCCATACGCTTCCAAACTGAAAAAAACCATGTTCCAATCCACATACAAGCAGTGATACCCAATGCCATATACACATAGATATGTGCCCATTTCCGAACACTGACCCCTATTCCGCGTACCGTATCCGGGGTAATCAACCAGTCGATTTTTAAAAGAGCCAGCAATTTCTCCGCCCGGGAACTCATTTCAGAGGATGCCTCCCCACTCTGTGCAGAAAAAGAAAAAATCAGCAACATAATCAGCAGCAGTAAAACAAACCAGCAGAAACGCCGTTTTTTCATCCGCCTTTCCATTTCACTGCCTGTTTCTTCTATCTCATTCATTTCTTTATCTGTCATTCAATTTATCACTCCTTCCTCTGCTATCTCTGCAGATAATCGCCATAGCTCTCTGCAAATCCTGTGTTATTTTACCATATTCTTTTCAAATGTACATATCCTGCTGCATCTTTTTGTATCAGCTTCTCTTTTTCTATAGCA
>JAUNPP010000145.1 GCA_030536685.1 Lachnospiraceae bacterium | reverse complement strand
GACCTGACAGACCTGGCAGACCTGGCGCTTCTGGCAGACGTCTTTTCCGGGTTCAGGTCGGCGCATTTACGAATCCCATGTTTGCAACCCAGCTGTTAAATCAGCTTCTTCTCGAAGGATTTCCAGCTTTTGTTATCTTTTCCGACGGACTATACAGAGTTCAGGTCGGCGCATTTGCCAATCTCGATAATGCGGTCCGCATGGAACACCGGCTTCGCAGCCAGGGCTATCAAACCTATATCACCACCTGACAGGTTTTCTGTTATGCAAAGAACTCCCCGGCAGACAGTTCAAATCTGCTGCCGAAGAGTTCTTTATTTTTCCAGTTCTAGCACTCCCATCTTCCGGAAGCGCCGCAGGGCAGTACCAGACCTGTTTCGCTGACAGGAAGTCCGATTTCATCTGAGCTTACCTTTCCTCCAAACCGCTTCTGAACAGCCATTCCCAGCATATACGTAAGAACAGCAGGGGCAAGACCTGTTGTGTAGGAATTGATCAGGAAAAACAGCGGATCATCGGAAAGCAGCTTTGAACATGCCTGTACCAACGGATACACGGCGTCCTCGATTTTCCAGATTTCCCCTTTTGGTCCTCTTCCATAGGAGGGCGGATCCATAATGATTCCATCATAATGATTGCCGCGGCGGATTTCCCGCTCTACAAATTTCATACAATCATCTACGATCCAGCGAACAGGCGCTTCCTCAAGTCCGGAGCTTTTCGCATTCTCCTTTGCCCAGGTTACCATCCCTTTCGATGCATCCACGTGAGTTACCGCAGCTCCTGCTGCTGCCGCTGCCAGGGTAGCGCCTCCTGTGTAAGCAAATAAGTTCAGTACCTTCACCGGTCGATTTGCCTTTTTTATCTTATCTGAAAACCAGTCCCAGTTTACTGCCTGTTCCGGGAAAAGACCTGTATGCTTGAAGCTGAAAGGCTTCAGCTGAAATGTAAGTTCCCGGTAATTGATACTCCACTGCTGCGGCAGATCAATAAATTCCCACTCACCGCCGCCTTTTTTACTGCGGTGATAATGTGCGTTGGGCCGTCTCCAGCCTCTGTTCTTTCTGTCGCTGTCCCAGATGACCTGCGGATCTGGACGAACCAGCAAATAGTCTCCCCATCGTTCCAGCTTTTCTCCCTTTGAGGTATCAATTACCTCATAATCTTTCCAATTATCTGCAATCCACATGATTTCTATCCTCTTTTTAATTCTGATGTATTATCAATACTTACTTTACCCGTGAAAGTAGTATACCTACTCTTATTTTATGCGTCAAGGGAAAAGTGATGGATTTGTAATTATTTATCTGCTTCATAAAGAATGACAGATTTCTGATTTTCTGCTTGCCTTTTTACAAATCCGGTACTATAATTTTCTTTTTATATGGAAAATAGATTTTTCTTTCTGTAATATAAGAGAGACTTTTTTTCTACGATAAGAAATAGACTTTTCTTTAAGAAACAGACTTTTCTTTTCATATGACAGACAGATTTTTCTGTGAATTTTCGTGAGGAGGAGTAAATGCATCATTGCGGATTAATTTTAGAGGGCGGCGGCATGCGCGGCGTTTTCACTGCCGGCGTGTTAGATTATTTTATGGACAAACATCTGATGTTTTCTGATATTTACGGAGTCTCAGCCGGAAGCTGCCACGCCTGCAGCTATATTTCCGGTCAGCGGCGGCGTGCCTTTTCTATCAATGTGGATTATCTGGATGATAAGCGCTACTGCAGTTTGAAAAGCCTTCTGACTACAGGTGATCTGTTCGGCGCCGATATGCTGTACCACCAGATACCGGATGTGCTGAACCTTTTTGATTATCATACATATGACCAGTATCAGGGGAATTTCTATGCTGTTTTGACAGACTGTGAAACCGGAAAGCCGGTTTATGCAAAAATCGGGGATCTGCATCAGGACATTATCTATATACGGGCTTCCAGCTCGCTTCCTCTGGTGTCCCGCATGGTAAAGATCGACGGGCATTTCTACCTGGACGGCGGAATTTCCGATTCGATTCCTGTTATCCACTCCGTAAAATCCGGTCAGAAGAAAAATGTTGTGATTTTGACGCAGCCAGCTGGTTACCGGAAGTCACCAAACAAAATGGCAGGGCTGATCCGTATGAAGTACAGAGAGTTTCCAAAACTGGCAGAGGCAGTGGCTAACCGCCATCTTGTTTATAATCAGACGCTTGATTATATCCATAAAGAGGAAGCAGCCGGCAATCTGTTTGTAATCAGACCGGAAGGCCCCGTAAATATCGGCCGAATTGAGAAAAACCGTGAAAAACTGGAAAATCTGTATCTCAGAGGATATGATACTGCCAAAAAGCAGCAGGAAAATTTGATGAAATTTCTTGAAAAATAGCAATTACTGCATTTTTTCACAAAATTCATTTAAACAAAATGACGATTTGAGAGTAGTTGGACAAATACATTTTTTCTTGCTTTCTCTGTCATTCTATATTACACTATAATGGATGATTTGTTTTTACAGCATGATCATTCTATCACAAAAAAACAACTTTTAAGAATAGGAGTACTTTATGGGAGGTTTTTTTGGCGTTGCGGCAAAAGAGAGCTGCACACTTGACTTATTTTACGGCGTAGACTATCATTCACATCTTGGAACCCGCAGAGGCGGTATGGCTGTATACGGCCCCAACGGATTCAACCGCGCTATTCATAATATTGAAAATTCACCGTTTCGAACAAAATTTGAACGGGATGTCGATGAACTGGAAGGCAATCTGGGTATCGCATGTATTTCTGACAACGAGCCTCAGCCTCTGCTGGTACAGTCTCATCTGGGCAGTTTTGCCATCACAACCGTTGGTAAAATCAACAATGTCGATGAGCTGGTAAAAACCACCTACGAACACGGACATACCCATTTTCTGGAAATGAGCGGAGGACAGATCAATCCGACAGAGCTGGTAGCCGCACTGATCAATCAGAGAAATTCTATTGTAGAAGGACTTCGCTATGTTCAGCAGGCTATTGAAGGTTCCATGACCGTTCTTCTGATGACATCAGAAGGAATCTATGCAGCCCGTGACCGCTACGGCAGAACCCCTGTCTCAATCGGACAGAAGGAAGGCGCTTTCTGTGCATCCTTTGAAAGCTTTGCTTACATCAACCTCGGCTACACAAGCTACAGAGAATTAGGCCCCTCTGAAATCGCTTACATCACACCCGAGGGCGTTGAGACGCTCAGTGCTCCCGGAAAAGAGATGAAGATCTGTTCTTTCCTGTGGACTTACTACGGCTACCCTACCTCCTCTTATGAAGGCATTAACGTTGAAAACATGCGTTACCGCTGCGGAAGCATGCTGGCAAAGCATGACAAAAACAGAGAGAATGTAAAGCCTGATATCGTAGCCGGTGTACCGGATTCCGGTATTGCACATGCAATCGGTTACGCCAATGAATCCGGCATTCCCTATGCCCGTCCATTTATCAAATACACCCCTACCTGGCCCAGATCCTTCATGCCTCAGAACCAGAGTCAGAGAAATCTGATTGCCCGCATGAAGCTGATTCCGGTAAAAGAACTGATTGAAGATAAAAAGCTGCTTCTGATCGATGATTCCATCGTCCGCGGAACCCAGCTGCGTGAAACCACACAGTTCTTATACCAGAGCGGTGCAAAAGAGGTACATGTACGTCCTGCCTGCCCTCCCCTTTTATACGGATGCAAGTATCTGAACTTCTCCCGTTCCAAATCCGAACTGGATCTGATCACACGCCGTGTTATTCTTGAAAGAGAAGGCGATAAGGCAGAAGAAATGCTCTCCGACTACGCAGACCCCAGCAGCCAGAACTATGAGGAAATGCTGGAAGCAATCCGTAAGCAGCTGACCTTTACAACCCTGAGCTATCACCGTCTGGATGACCTCGTTGAATCCATCGGTTTAAGCCCCTGTCAGCTCTGCACCTACTGCTTCAATGGAAAAGGGTGAGCCGATTAACAGATTTGAACGGAAGATTTTAAAGCTTTCCTGATAGAAATGACTGAACAGAAAATTTTAGAACTTTCTTCATAAAAAAGCCCGGGCAACCGTATGCAAAGTCTTGTTGAGAACTGAAAAATGTTCCCGCAAAGATTTGCAGCTGTTTGCCCGGGCTTTTTTACAGGTGTTGTTCCTGATATCGTGATTAAACTATTATTGATATTGATATTGATATTGGTATTTTTGTTTCTATCCCTGCGGGTTATTTCCCGTCTTCGATTATCTTCTTTTTCTGCATGGATAAGAGTTTATCCAGATAAATTGATTTCAGCTGTTTGCTGGCTAATGCCTGTTTTAACGGAGGCAGCTTCAGAATGGTTCCGAATACGGCTGCCATTGCCCGGTGATTGGCGAAAGCCTGGTTATCAAATATCAGATTCTGCAAAGTTCCTTTTTCTATGGCCTGCAGTACAAAACGATGCGTGCTGTTTACCGGTGTTATAATCTGTACCGGGCGCCGTTTTAATTCGATTGCTCCTTTGGCACAGTTTCTGGCGCAGACACCGCATCCAAGGCAGATTTGTGTATCAACTGCCGCCAGCTTTTTCTTCCGGCTTCCCGATTTTATCTGTTTTCCGGTTTCTGCATCTTCATAGTTTGTCTGTTTTCCGGTTTCTGCCGTTTCATAATTTGTCTGTTTTCCGGTTTCTGCTGTTTCCTTTATCGCAAGTTCTTTTATGGAAATCGCCTGGATTGGACAAACCTTTGCACATTTTCCACAGCCTGCACATTTATCTGCCGAAATCTCAGGAATATAATTTGTCGTTGCCACAGGCTGCATCGGACTGAATTTTCTTGCCGCCTGCAGAGCCTCACAGCAGCAGCCGCAGCAGTTACAGATAAATGCAGGCTGTTCTCTGACATTTTCTCCTATCTGCACGAGATTGCTTGCATAGGAACGCTCCAGCACATCCATCGCTTCTTCCTTTGAAATCAATCGTGTATACTCGCCATGTTCTGCCAGTGAACGGGCCACGTTGTCAAATGTCAGACAGACGTCCCACGGTGCGTCAATTTCACAGGGATGACCTGCATGATAGGCTTTATGTCTGCAATAGCAGGTTCCTACGCCGATAAACTGCGCCTCGTCAATGATATGGCTGGCGCGTTCATAATCCAGGATGTGATTTGTTTTATCATTTGTCAGAACCGGCTCCTGTACATACACCCGTCCCAGTCTTGTTTCTGTTGCAAAAAACAGATCTTTTACGAAATCTTCTTCCACATTCATGTACTGATAATACAGCTCGCTCAGATATTTCTGGTCAATATCTCCTCTGGTACGCATCAGAGCAAATTCAATAAATCCGGCCATCGGCGGCGGCATTACAAAATGTCGTTCTCCATTGTGCCAGGAATCTACCAGCAGCGCTTTCTCACACAAATGATCCAGCACCTTTTCCGCTCTTGCCTCCGTCGTTCCCCAGACTTTTGCTGCCCGCTTCAGGCTAAATGGTCTGACCGGAAGTTTTGCCACCCATTTGGCTTCCTTTTCCGTGTAAAGCACCTGAAGAATCTCATACAATGTTTTGGACTGCGGCGCTCCCTGTGTAAACCAGTTGATCCGCTCCTCCAGACTCTTATAGGCGTCTTTTGTCGTTAAATGTCCCATACAATCGCCTCTTTCTGATACAGCATATCAGGCTGTATCGTGTCATGTTTTATTAACAGAATTCCTGGTTATCATAGCACAATTTTACTGTAAAAAACAGCAGAACAGATAAAATATATAGGGTAAGCGCTGGCTTTTAATGTTTTAATGGCAGCTTACTCTGTTATTGTAAAAATGTGTGCAGAGGCTCCATTACAGTAATATCCTGTTCGGGGACCCGCTCCCGCTCGGATCGAACGCAGCGGTACTAAACTCTCGAACTGTCTTTCAGACAGCCCGATTGTTAAGTACCGGCGTTCTCTATGGTCCCTTTCACAGGATATTACTGTAATTCCGCCGCCGAAAGTTCAAGAATGTCCACCAGCTTTAATCACCCAATATTGAACCTTTTTGTTTTTTGTATTACAATACAAACAGTTTATGGGCACAATATTATTGCATTTATTGAATTTTACGAGGTTTTGATATGAGTATTAATTTTCATGCTTATCAGTGCAGAGGATACCTTTTTCGGGATTACGAGGGAATCTGCAAACAGTGGCTGACTGCTTTTACAAATTATGATCCGGCGCGTGTTATGGAGATTTTAGATTTGAAAAGAGATGATGATTTTCTGTTTCTTACTTATTTTCAGAGACCGTTTCGCCTGAGACTTGCAAATGGTGTTCTGGAGAAGAAGCTTGATGAGTCCGATCCGGATATTCCGGCTGATGGAGTCTGGTCTGAATACCACTATTATGAGGGCGGGTGGACTGACCGGGTCTATTTTAATGAAGCGATGTCTGTCTACCACCTGTTAAGCAATGTTAAAGACCACCCCCTGCTTCATGGCGTATGGATTCCCAACCGGGAGCTCGATCCGCGGGCGATTGGCAATAAACGGGAGGATCTGCTGTGTAAGACTTTTGCTGAACAGTTTGCCGGCAAATTGGATGCCCTTGATCTGGCCTGCCGAAAGCTAAACGGCAAAAAACTGAAATCCCGGGCTGATCTTTCTTATGAATTTGAGGCATTTCCCCGGGTGGCATTACAGCTTCATTTCTGGGATGAAGACGATGAATTTCCGGCTCAGGTACAGATTCTGGTTGACCGCAATATCACAGATTTTGTGCATCTGGAAACAACCGGATGTATGGCTTCCGACTTATTTGAAATTCTCACCGATTATCAATAGGAAAAACAGTGGCTACTGTTCCGAATTTTCTGAACAGTGGGGTGTCCAGGGGACGCAATGGGAGAAATAATGGAAAAACATTAGAAAAACATTGGCAATTTTCATCCTGATGTGCTACTATCTATTTGTATATAAATAAAGAAAGAAAGGAAGATTTACCTATGAAAAAATTCATGGAAGAATTTAAGGCTTTTGCACTTAGGGGCAATGTCGTTGATCTGGCTGTCGGTGTTTTGATTGGCGGCGCATTCAGCGGACTGGTTGCAGCATTCACAGAGGATATTATCAAACCGATTCTTGACTTATTTGGCGGCGCCGGTGCCGGTAAAGAGCTGGGCTGGGTTATTCCTGTCGGTTCCGGTATTCTGATTGGAAAGTTTATCTCCGCTGTGATTAATTTCCTGATTACAGCTTTCATTATTTTTATGATCGTTAAGAGCTTAAACAAGCTTTCCAAAATCGGTCAGAAACCCGAAGCTCCGAAGGCTCCTACTACCAAGGTCTGCCCTTACTGCAAGAGCGAAATCGCCATCGAAGCAACCCGCTGCCCTCACTGTACTTCCCAGTTGGAGCAGTAGTTCCATCAGACATTACATAGTTTAGGAATAAAAACAGTTCGGGAATAAAACATGAAAAAAGTTCTGTGATTTCATAGCTAAAAGCTGGAGAATTACAGAACTTTTTTAGCTCACCGTTAACTAAAATGTATAGAAACCTATACACTTTCACCCTAACGGTTAGGTGG
>JAUNPP010000012.1:35237-38252 GCA_030536685.1 Lachnospiraceae bacterium | reverse complement strand
GTCCCTTTCACAGGATCATACTGTAATTCCGCCGCCGTAGTTTTGCGATACTACAGGTTTAACAGATGCTGGAAAACCATGCGTTTACCGTGAAAATCCTCTTAAATGGGGTTGACAAAAAGTTTAAAATGTGCGATCGCTTTCGCTGCGGATTGATTTTGAAAAGTAGCAAAAGCGGCCCTTGAATTGAAAATATAATCTTTTCAATTTAAGGAGGTACTTAACAATACAATTATCCAGAAAGTGGAAATGAAATACGAATATAAGGTGAATTTCAGTGCAGTCGCTCATATTTGCAGAGTCTTTCTCCATCTGAACACAGAGAAAAACCCAGTAGATGTAATCGATCTGCTTTGCAAAGAATTGGTTCCTGTCCGGAATGAACGCCAATATTCCCGATTGAAAACAGCATATTTCCGCTGTACATATAAACACCGTCAAATAGGCTATAGAAATTCATACATTTGTCATAGAGCAAATAACAGTTATCACTTGATTTCATTATATGAGTACATCACTGTTTTTCTTAAAAAAATGATTTTAAAAGTTATGCTATAGTTTATATAAAGTAATACAAATTAACAAGATACAGTTTGAATAGAATTACAATTATATGAAAAAGTTGTAGAAAAAGACTATGCCAGAAGCACTGTTGAGTTCTACCCTATCAAAAAACTTATCACATCTGGCTTAATCGTTCAAACTCGCTACTTTCAAAAATTTTGTAAATGCTACACCTAATACTAGGAGGATAAATAATGAGAAAAGCAGTATCAACTAAAGCAGTAGTTATAATTATGTGTATCTGTTTGATTACCCCCCTTTTTCCGAGGGTAACCATGGCAGCAGATATACCATCACCACTTGTAGAAGCTCATTGTGAAGGCTATGGTTGGTTACCTGCTGTTACAAATGGATTGACAGCTGGTACAGAAGGAAAGGCATGCCAGCTGGAAGCATTAAAAATCACATTAAATGATAAGAATGGAAACAGCATGATTCAAGCTATAGGACATATTGCAAATTTGGGTTGGTCTCAAGGGTGGAAAAATTCAGGAGAAATCATTGGTACAACCGGACAACATTTGCCAATGGAAGCAATTAAAATCAAGCTAAATACTCCATACGATCAGCAGTATGACATTCTGTATAGAACGCACATCTCTAACTGGGGATGGACTGACTGGTGTAGGAATGGTGAAGTAAGTGGCTCTGTTGGAATGGCTATACAGGCAGAAGCTGTGCAGGTTAAATTAGTTACAAAAAATTCAGTTGAAGAAAACCAACAAGGAAGTGTTGGAAGTCTGACAAAACCCATACTAACGAGTAGTGCCCACTGTAGCGATCTGGGATGGCTTTCAACAGTCGGTGAAGGTGAAATATGTGGAACAACAGGAAGAGCACTTCAGCTAGAAAGTCTGATTATTAATTTAAAAGATTTTTCAGGAGCAAATGGAGTCCAGTATAGAGTTCATGTAAGAGACATTGGAACCATGGGCTGGTGCTCCAGTGGTCAGGCAGCAGGAACTACAGGAAGAAGATTGTCTATCGAATCAATAGAAATCAAATTAAATCAAATGTTAGCAAATTATTATGATATCTATTACAGAATACACAGTAGCAATTATGGATGGCTTGGTTGGGCAAAAAACGGTCAACCAGCAGGAACATCGGGTGGTGCTGTGCCTGCAGAAGCTATTGAAATTAAATTGGTGAGAAAAACTTCTCCTGCACCGGGAGGTGGAACAGCATATTATGATTTGACTATAAATAAACCGTCGGCACCGATGATTTCTGAAGAGAAAAATGATTATGTCCAAAAGGTAGCAACATTTATTAATGATTCCAGATGGAGAAATGGAGCATATTACGGTGGAAGCCGCAGACCTTATATTTCTTCTTACAATGGAATAGGTTGCTGTGCTTATGCAGCAGATTTTATAAAATATGTTTACAGCTATGATAGTTTTGGAAGAGGCATTGCTTACAATAATCCCAGTGAAATCAGAACAGGAGATGTATTAAAAGTTGTGAATTCACAACATTGGATTGTAGTGTTATCTCGAAATGGAGATTCACTACGCACAGCTGAAGGAAATTGGACGAATGGAACTGTATGTATCAGTGATACGGCATACAAGGTGAAAAATAGTACATTATATAGGAATGGTTATCGCTTCAGAACATTTAGTGTTGGTTATCATTTCAGATAACAAAAGACTAAAAAATCTTCTTCTAAAAAATCCATTTACATAGTCGACCAAAAAGATTTAAAAAAGGAGAAAATCATGAAATATCGATTATTAGAAAAAGTAACTTTAAAACAATTATTTTTATACTTAACAGTAGGTTTGTTTTCACTAGTATTTATTACTTCAATGGATGTCAAGGCCGCTGAAAATACTAATTGGGCATGGCCTACCAGTAATCATTATGTTAAATCTGACTACCCAAATTATCCAAGTGGTCGTCCACATACTGGCACTGATTTCTCTATTCCACTAAATTCCCCAGTATACTCTACTTGTGATGGTGAAGTAATTGAGGTAATATCCCTAACCGATTCTTATGGAAAACATATAAAAATAAAATCCATAGTAAATAATTCTACAATGATTATGTACTATTGTCATTTAAACAATTTTGCCGTTAAAGCAGGAGACAAAGTAACATCAGGACAATTAATTGGTTATTCTGGATCTACGGGAAACTCTACCGGTCCACATCTTCATTATGAAGTAAAAGATTCGCAAAATAACACTCATGTAAACCCAAGAAATTATTTGCCTGGAACTTCTTATTCATTTCAAGAACTAAAGATTGAAAGTGAAGAAGATGCTTATTCATCTGTTTATAATTACGACTATTATACAAGTAAAAATCCAGATGTTAAAAATGCTTTTGGCAATGACAGAAAAGCAACTTTTGAGCATTTTATAAATCGAGGGATGTTAGAAGGCCGTAGAGCCAGTGCTGAATTCGATGTGAATTACTATCGCGAACAAAATCAGGATC
>JAUNPP010000012.1:33326-35137 GCA_030536685.1 Lachnospiraceae bacterium | reverse complement strand
TGGTGATAATTTAAAAGAATATTATCTACATTACATTAATCGTGGAAAATTAGAAGGTCGCGATGGTGTTGAAACAAATATTTGTAATGGTATAGATTACAACTCTGTTTATAATTACGACTATTATACAAGTAAAAATCCAGATATTAAAAATGCATTTGGCAATGACAGAAAAGCAACTTTTGAGCATTTTATAAATCGAGGAATGTTAGAAGGTCGTAGAGCCAGTGCTGAATTCGATGTGAATTACTATCGCGAACAAAATCAGGATCTTCAAAATGCGTATGGTGATAATTTAAAAGAATATTATCTACATTACATTAATCGTGGAAAATTAGAAAGAAGAATTGGTGCAGAATAATACTTATTACTTGCCCTGAACTATTTATCAAAAATCCAGTAACTATGCAGCTAGAACGGCATAGTTACTGAATTTTTGATACTTCTTTATTTTTGTCTAACAAATGAAGAAAATGGTCCTCTGATTTGTTAAAATTAAAATATCAAATCTTAAATGACTAACCAAAACTAGAAACTTTTCCACACTTTAATGGTTATTGGTATCAGTAACTCCCTAAAAAAGGCTCTGCCTCCTGAACCGCAGACAATCTTCACATACACGACAAAGCCTGTAATAGTAGTTTTCCTCAGTGATGCCTTTTTGACCGCACCAGGTATCAACTTTCATACCATAAGATCGATTTTAGCAGTTTCTGATCTATTCCGCTCATTATTGTAAGCAGACTTGTTTTGTAACTAAAAAATCAAACGAGGCTTAATAATTTTTTATAATACTCTTTCCTATCTCTAACAGCTCCTGAATAGAATGTCTGGGAAAATATCCCCACTCATATTCATGAGAACCGGTGTAATTATTTGTGTCTCCTATTTCTTCAATCTGTTCATCCAGCATAGTTCGGATATAAAAACGATTGTTTATTTTATCGTACCAGTCTATATATGGAAGCAGGGCACGAATCTCCAGGTTTTCATCTGCTATATCAACAAGTACAGTTTGATTGCTAACAAATATCATAAGCAAAGTATCATTCATATATTCCAGAGATGCAATGCCATCTTGTGTACTGATAGTAACCGCCTCCATTATGGATGCATCCGAAAGACTAATTTTATATAAGGTAGTCGTATTTGATTCCAAATCCGAATAAAGATAATAACAGTATTCTTTCCCATTCCAAAAACAACAATCTTCTTTTAAAATGTTAATAGTTTCAGCATCATCAAGCAGAGTTGCTGGAATGCGATATTTTTCACTGCCATTACTGTCAAAAAAACTGATATTTTCTTCAGACACAACCCAAAACAGCTTGGAATTTATGCTCCATTGATATGTTATTATCCCAGAAAGCTTATAATCGGACAGATCTTTTTCCCACGCAATCTTGTTTTTTAAAACATTATACAAATACAATCTATTATCCATGCTGAACAAGATTTCTTTCCCAGTATTGTCAACTGCTATAGTGGTATACGTAATTTCTGTATTACACTTCAGTGAAAGCAGTTTCTTAGAAACAGAAGATCCTAAAGTTAAAGAATATAGCGTACACTCTCCGGAATTTTCTTTACATAAATAATATAGCATATTTTCATAATTGCTTATTGCTATCATTATATCCGCGTGTGGAATATGATGATACTCCACTTTTTCTGTTTTCGGATCAATAAATATCAACTCATAATTATACTCGGCATTTTCTGTGTTTGCACAGTATTCAGAAAGAAGAACAATTTTCTGAATCCCATTTATATCGAAAATTCCGGTTACTTCAGGAGAAAACAGCCCCTCT
>JAUNPP010000012.1:19446-33316 GCA_030536685.1 Lachnospiraceae bacterium | reverse complement strand
AATTTTAATTGGTGAACTTTCTTATTCTGTTGCTTTTCTATTTCATACCATTCAATTTGATAGCCTTCTCCGGAGTGACTTCTCCCATCCAAAAGAAGTTCTCTCACATTTATCGTAACAAAATAATTTTCATCAGAGTAACAGTTAGCAATATAATAACCATACGTATCTGATACCGAAGCATTTACAATCCGTTTATAACTCGGATCATAAGCTAATGTGTACATTTTTAATGGAGAATCATAAAAATGTATAATTATGGATTCTCCATCAAAAATACATAGATTTGGATCTTCCTGAAAGTCCGTAAAGATATCCCCCTCATCTTTATACCATCTGGTATTATAAACAACTCCATCTTTTGTAATTGCATAGTATCCATATTCATTTATCAGTATAGACGTAATAGAATCCGAAAATTTCCATTGCTTTTCTACTGCTCCATCTTTTACATTAATCCGAACACAATTTTCATAAGATGAAAGTAATACGGTGGAACCATTGGTAGTTTCTTTCAAATATAAATTTACGGAACAGAAATAATCCTTATTTAAACTATCTTCTTTATTGACTATACTATGTGAAAAATCGATTGTAGATTTCCAGAAAATTTCATTGTTTTTTAAATTTACAGATATCAAGGTGATTTCATTGTGTCTGGATGAAGATACTTCATCTGTCTTAGATGGAACAATCCCAATGAGCAATTGCCTGTTCGTAATTATCAAATCAGTATCAGCGCTGCCTATGTCATACGTTTCTAAAGGAATCATTTCACAAGAATGTGTTTTTAAATTATAAAGTATGATATTGTCCTCTTTTTTTGTGCAATATCGTCCATATTTTATAATTTCATCCTCTTGAGCTGAATCAAATGTTCCGGCATATATTGCAAGAGTATTACATGTTTCTGAAATCGTAAAATTATTCATAAGATGAATATAGGGGTATTCCTGCGCCGTTGATATTTCTGAAACAATATTACCGTTACTTATATCAACCTCAATAACCTGAGAATCAAAAATCAGTATAAACGTATTTGAGGATTTACAAATCGCAGCAGAAGGATCATAAATGCTGTACTTCTTTGATGAAAAACTCCACTTCACAATATTATGCAAATAATCATAACAATAAAATTTTCCACTATCTGTATAAAAGAACAGAAGATTTTTTTCTGGATAAATCCAATCTTCACGACATTTTAACTGACTATCATGAAATTCTGTTACTGACAATTCTTTTAATAAGCTACCGGATTCAGTGTCCCAGAAATAAATGTGACAAAGATCATATCCTATTAAAACATTATGTTCTGGATCAGAATATATCTCAGTTAACTCAAATTCATCAGTTGCGGGTGTTTCAAAAGTTGTGGATAAAACCGGACTTTGTTCACTATAAGGTGTCGAATACGCATTTACTGCTTTCGTCAGAGTACACTCTGCTTCAGCGCCAAGTGATTCCGTGTTTTTGTCATCACCAAATCCATCCAACAATGTCTTTATTGCTTTAGGTCGATTGGTACTCAATTGATTTTTTGCTGATTCTATTGTATATTGCAGCTGATTTGCATTAGCATTGGAACGTTCCTTTTCGAGAAGAAAATTCTGTTTAAATGCATATATAGAAAAAGCAACCAAAAAAAGCCCCAAAACACCTGCTAATGTAAATGTTCGTTTTCGCTTATAGACTTTATGTCTCTGTTTTAAGGCATCATAGGTCGTTCCAAGCATAGGTGCCGTGATGCGAAGTAAAGAATCACCCCGTATTTTTTTCAAAATCCGGGACTCTGTTGTTCCTCTGACATCAGCAGCGAATACTCCATTATTTCTATCAGAATCCCCTTTCAATATATCCGGGAATGATGTATCTGGAGTTCCTTCAACTAATACTGTGAGAATTTTAGAACGATCATGATATTTTAAAAAAGTTTCAATTTCCACATTTACCCAATTAGAGAAAGGTGTATCAGGAGAACAGATGACTATAAGCCAGCTGGAATTTTTCAAAGCCGTATCAATCATCTTTCCGAAATCAGCACAGCTGGAAAGTTCTCCTTCATCTAAAAAAACGCGTCTGAATGGATGTCGCTGTTCGGAAAATCCTTTGGGAACCCGAAAATGTTCCAGACGTTCCTGAATAGCTTTTGCAGCCTTGCTATCAAGTGTACTGTGTCTATAACAAATAAACGCATCATAAAGGATAAAATCAAGATGCCCGCATATAGGCTGCAACTCTTTTATTAATATAGCTACATCTTTTAACATTTCATCTGCGGAATGATAGCGGTTTTCAGGATTTGCAGCTAAAGCATGTGCAATAATATCCTGCATCCCGTCTATCAAATGTTTAGGGCAATCAATTTTCCGAAGTTTAAACCTGGACAGATATTTTCCAGTTTGATTATTCAGCAAGGTGGCTGAGTCATAACGTGTTCCGGTCAACATATATAAAATTAATACTCCAATAGAGTAAATATCAGCTTCCGGTCCTAACTGCAAAAAACCATTATTCTGAGAGAGAATTTCAGGTGCTGAAAATCCCTCTGTCGTAAAAATAACCCGATCCGTAATAGGTTCTGTTTTCCCGTTTATTAAATGACGAGCAGAACCAAAATCAATCATAGTAACAATATCATTTTCATTTTCCAAACTGCCTTTTATGTAAATATTTCCAGATTGAATATCAAGGTGAAGGAATTCTGATTGATGAATTTCCTTTACAGCTAATAAAACCTGGTGAATAATCTCAAATGTTTGAAGAACCGTGAATTTCTCATATTCCTGAATGTAAGATTCAAGAGAACGTCCTTTGGAAGCAAGAGAATCCATTACTGTAATACAATTGTCAACCTGAATAAGCTCGGCTTCCGTTTTTAAGTTCGCTTTTTCAACAAAAAAATGTTCTGCTGATTCACGGATTGGCAAAAGTCTGGAACCTGTTTGATAAATTTTCTGTGTGATATCTTTTTCATGAAGCTGCATCTGTTTCACGTGATTCAGATAATCCCAGGCTTCTTTAGAATCTTCCAAAGGAATAACAGTACCGCTCGAATTACGAGAAAACTCATACTCATGTGAATGTGGAAAACACTCTTTGAGCGCATAATGAATACCGTCATACTTATAAGTACCATTTGTTTGCAGAACCAGTCGGTAAGCAGGGTATATAATACTGCCGCCACCTGTTCCAATTGGAAGACCCGAGATTTCATATCTGTTTCCGGAGCTTAACAAGATATGGGTGCCCTTTTCCCAAAATTCTCTATGTATATTCATCCCTACACCTCCGCATTTACACATTTTTTATCTAAATCCAATATTTTAATTATATCAAATTTATTCTCAGATGTCTTGAAAAATTATGTTATAGAGTTTACGATATAGCAGCGATATGTTATGATATATAATCAAAGTTATAATTTGTGATTGTTTTATAATTTGAGAACTTTCATTTTAATAAAAAAGATAGAAAGAACGGGAAAATACAGTTATGATGGAAAACATGGGAAATTATACATATGTAGCAAATGATTATTATTTTAACCAAATAGACATTGACCTTTCTGCTATCTGGAATGATATTGAAAACACACCTGAGAGTACAGAGGCAGATAAGTGGAAGAAGAAGATAGAACACATTGTTTCTGAGTATGTATTTTCCAGCAGATTTGCAATTATGAGAATTTTGTATCACAGAGTAAAGGGGAGTATTTCCGATAGCTGTTGTGAAACTGAAAAATTTGAAATTACAATTAATAATAAATGTTTTACATTTAATCCCATATCTATGGATTATGCTAAAGAAATTGACAAAACAGAACTAATGCAGTATGAGTCGGTGCTGCTGGAGATGGCTTCCGCACAACATAATACGGATGATGCAAAATGCCGTCAGTTAATTGCTAAAGCTTTGGCTGATAATAAATCTAAAACTAAAAAAGAAAGAAATACTTTTCTTACCAGAGAAGAAGCTTTCGAACTAGGACACATCCTAAGCTTTTCTTTACAAGAAATGGAATGGTTTTTATTAAGAGTTTTTGATTTTGAGGATGGTTTTCGTTTTAACACATCAAATGACCTGATAGAAGCTTATGGATTTATTGTCAATGCAACCTGTGAAACTATTTCCAGACTAAAATCAGAGTATTCTCTAGTTGCTAAAAATGTCAGTAAAAATAAACAAGCTACGCATATTGAAGGGTGGACCCGAATTGTTAAGACTTCGTTTCCTGATTTAGTTAAAACATGGGCTCTTAATCCCGCCACCTGTGAAGAACAGTTTAAAATGTGGTTGTACGCACAGCGTTCAAATTTGGACATTCCATCGAAAACGGCCATACAAATTTACCGAAAAATAGCATTATATGCTTATTGCTTATGTATAGAAGACTTTAAAAAACCTGATTTTGAAGTTTTCCTGTCAACTATTAGCCAATTGTGTAGAGAATCTGTTCAGCTTCCTTTAATAATAACCGATTTTATTAAAAAAGAACTGAAAGAAGACAATATTTCCTTTGATTCTGAGCGTATTTGCAAAAAAATCAGTGCTGAATTACTTGAAAAAAATAAAGAGTTATATACTTCTTCAACAGATAGGGCAAAAGCATGGAGAACTATTTCTGCAAGTGAAAATGGATCCCCTCGGTTAATTATGGCAGGGCGTCCTGATGCCGAAAGAAATCGTGTTCAGAAGCTGTTAAGTGGAACGCTTCAAATAGAAAAAGGTGATATGTTACATCTGCTATGGTTTGCTTTCAGTCTATGCTGGCTGAAAAATCCTATTGAAGACAGAAATGATATATTTAATGGCCTTGCAGATTTTACAGAAACAGCAGAGATGGTGCTGGAAAAATCACTCCTTCCAAAATTTTATCCACCACACATAATGGAACAAAGTATGATGCTTTCTATCATTGCATGTGAGGAAACAGGAGAACCTGCCGATGTATACGCTGAAATTTGTGAATCACTTATCATGTCGCGGAACAGAAGTTCCAGTAAAAAGAAGAATTGATTATATTGTCTTTCGTAAATGCAGAGCAGTCAAAACAAATACAGCTATACAGCTCCTGCAGGTTGTTCCGTACAGCCTGCAGGAATTCGCATTCTAACTGCGTCCTATGTCCACAAAATCATGAACTATCAACAATAACTTTATTTATAAAAATCCTGATTAATTTCTGCCTGTTTTTTGTAAAAAGCAATACTCAGCTTTATAGCTTTAGACCCCCATTATCCTCTCACAACATATCACACCATCATCCGTGGCCTGTATTTCTTCATCCAGTAATTTACCTGAAGCATAAACGCCAGCATCTGAGGTCCTGCCATAAGCTGCCCGTACCACGGTTTTCCATAATCCAGAGGACTGTCAAGAAAATGCTGCACTTTTTTCCGATCCAGAAACTGCCGCACCGGGGCCTGAGCATCTGCCAGCACCTCCTTCAGCTGTTCCCCGAGCATTTTTTCATAAGCAGGATGATACGTTTTGGGATAAGGACTCTTCTTTCTCCACAGCACTTCATCCGGCAGTTTTCCGGCTCCCGCATGGCGCAGAAGTCCCTTCACCACCCCGTCCCTACACTTCATGCTCCACGGCACATTCCACACGTATTCTATAATGCGGTGATCTGCTAACGGAACCCTCGCCTCCAGCCCGGAATACATGCTGGCTCTGTCCATGCGGTCCAAAAGAGTTGCCATAAACCATTTTAAATTCAGATAGGCAATTTCCCGCCTCCGCTTTTCCTCTGCATCTTCTCCGGGGAGCGCAGGCGTTTCCCGTATCGTCCGCTCATAGGCTGCGCGGGCGTACTCCTCCATCGGCAGCAAATGAATCCATTCCTCCGCAAGCAGGGTCTGACGCACCTTCATATCCGCAGACCACGGAAATGCCTGCGTTTCAAACGCCTCTTTTTTATGGAACCACGGATATCCGCCAAAAATTTCATCTGCACATTCCCCGGTAAGCGTCACCTTATTATATTTCACCACCTGAGAACAGAAATACAGCATTGAAGACTCCACATCCGCCATACACGGCAAATCCCTCGCATCCACCGCGTGATACAAATATTGAAATAGTTCCATATGGTCGCATTCCAGAAAACGATGTCTGGTCTGCGAAAACTCCACCATTTTTTCCACCCACGGACGATCCTGACTCGGCTGAAATGCATTTGCCCGAAAATATTTCTGATTTCCTTCAAAATCAAAGGAAAATGTATTCAGTATCTTCCCCTGTTTCCTTAATTCACGGGCGCAGATTGCCGTCACCAGACTGCTGTCCACACCGCCGGAAAGAAAGGTGCTGATCGGAATATCCGAAAGCATCTGCATTTTCACAGAATCCTCCACCAGCCACGCCGTTTTCTCCACCGTCTCCGCAAATGAATCCTCATGCGGATGACTTTCCAGTTCCCAGTAACAATGCTCCGTCAAAATACCATTCTGAAAAGCAAGATAATGACCTGGAAGCACCTCATAAATATCCTTAAAAACGCCTTTTCCATACGTTTTTGCAGGCCCCAGTGCAAAAATCTCACACAAACTATCGCAATCCACCACCGGCTCTATCCCCGGATAGGCAAAAATCCCCTTGATTTCCGAAGCATAGATCAAAGTATCGTCCCATTTCCTGTAAAATAACGGCTTTACCCCCGCTCTGTCACGAAACAAAAACAACGTTTCCCGATACGAATCCCATAATGCTATCGCAAAAATACCATTTAATCTCGTAACAAAAGCCTCTCCGTATCTCAGATACCCCTGTAAAATCACTTCTGTATCGCTATCTGACTCAAACCTTACTCCCTGACTTAACAATTCCTTTCTAAGTTCAGGCATATTGTAGATTTCACCATTAAAAACCACCGTGCAGCTATTTCCGTTACACAGTACCATACTGTTCTGTCCTGAAAACGGCGACTTACTGCTCTGTTCAATATCTATCTGCGTACCTTTTTGCTCTGCTCCTGCCTGCATATTGGTCTGCTCTGGCCTCACTATCTGCGTGCCGGGCTGCTCTGCTCTTACCTCCTTCGCGTCGTTTCTCCACATCTCTCTTGTCATGGGCTGCTGCCCTCTCTCCAGGTCTATAATGGAAAGGCGCACATGCGCCATTCCACAATGATCAGAAAGATAGATTCCATCCTCATCCGGTCCCCGCCTCTTTTGCGCCCGGTTCATTTCCTGCAGTATCGATACCCATTTCCCCGGATTTTTCTTATACGCTGCTCTATGATCACAAAATCCTGCTATTCCACACACAAACTCTCTCCTTTCACTGTATCACCGGCTGATATTGTTTTCCTTCAAGCGCTTCTTTGGCAGCCGGAATCAGAAGCTCTGTTTTTGCGATCATAGAATTTGGCTTCGCTTTTGCATTATCCTGACCGAACGGTACAAAATAAATATTCTTTGCATTTAAAAGCAGCCCGATATTTTTCATATTCATACCAAGAGCATCATTTGTGGAAATGGAAAGCAGCAGCGGTTTCTGATTGCGGAGGTGCGCCTTCGCCGCCATCAAAACCGGAGTATCCGTGATTCCGTTTGCAAACTTTGCAAGCGTATTTCCGGTACAGGGAAAAATGATCAGAAGGTCCAACAGCGCTTTCGGCCCTACAGGTTCCGCCTCTGCAATCGTTTTCATCGGAGCAATCCCGGTAATCCGCTCTGCCTCCTTTACAAAATCCTCCGCATTTCCAAAGCGGCTGTCAATACTCTGAGCCGCATCTGAAAAAATGGTCTGTACCCTCGCGCCTTCTGCCGCCAGCTTTTCCAGTTCCGCAAATACCTTCTGGTAAGTGCAGAAAGAGCCTGTAATTGCCACACCAATTGTTTTTCCTTTTAACTCCATAATGAACTCCTTTCAACTTTCTGTTTCAGGATAAAAGGCATCCAAGCCGGAAACACTTTTATATTTTTCAGTGCTTCCGGCTAAGATGCCTTTTTATCTTTTGATATTCAGTTTTGCTTTATAATATGCTTTACTCTCTGCACGGTTTCATTTATAGTAATATCCAGTGTATGATATGAAAGATTAAGAAAAATAATCGTTTTTTATCTATCACATTTATATTTTTCCTCTATATGTTGTAAAAAATCAAATTTGGAGTTTTTCTGCATATTGGAATTGAATAATATCTCTTGGCAAAGTCTTTACATATGCCTCTTCTCTATGCATAAAGGCAACAATCTCATTTGTACTCATTTTTCCAAGTTTTTCAATTATAATATCTAATATTTCCTTCTCTGCATTCAAAAGAGTGGGATACTCCTTTATATTCGATGCGAAAAATCGATATGCCGTACCATCTCCCATATTGATTTCTTCACAAGGTATCCCCTTTAGATCAATAATTGAATCGTGTCCTATCGGAACAGCTCCCATTGGCAAAGCCTGATATACTAAACCGGTAATCGAACTACCTCTTAATTTATACGCCAAAAAGTCCGCATACCACATCATCTTCATTAATTTTACCTTATATAAACTTATCACTTCAGGTGAACTGGCAAAGTAACGTATTACATCTACTACTTTGTCAAGGGAAAGTAATGTTTTTCCATTATATAATTCATTATCCCTAAAACGAACATATTTTGCCTCAATGGACTTTCTTAAATAAGAATCCTGATTTTTTTCATATAAATAAATAGCTTTTTCCTTATACTTTTCATAAGTTCCCGGAGCAAACATCTCCTTTGCTTCAAAAAGTAAATGAAAAAACCACTCCGGATCCTGATCTAACTTTTTTAAGATAGTGTCATGCGCTTTATCCTGTACCTGATGACTTTCATAACGTGTAATCGTTTTACCTCCCCAGCCAAGCAAAGTACAAAGATCACTCTGCGTAACTCCATATTTTGTACGAATAGCACTTATCTCAGTTGATGTAAGTAATCTCATTTTCTTTCTATAAGCATCTTTCATTCTCACATCATTACTGCTCATAAATCCTTCATCCATATAAAGTTCCTCTGCAGCATCGCAATAATAATACTCTGCTACATAATCCACAGATACATTTTTAAATATCGTATGTTCCTGTAGACGAACTGTTTTCACATCATGCTCTTCCATACAACAAATACACATACGTTTTTCTGTATGAATTACTTCCATATTCATGAAAACACCCCCTAATTTTTTCTATATGGAAACATATCACGAGTAAATGCTTTTTCTGCAAAATGAAATGACATTACGAAGGTAGTTGTATTTCCATATTTTCCAAATAATTCAACTCGAATTTTAATGTATACCTCATCTTTACCATTATAAATTTTGCCAAATTCCCTCATTTCACTTTTTTGAGGAAAACGTAGATCTTTTACAGTTCTCATGTATTCTTCTACCGTCAATGTTTTAAGTTCCCTACGCAACGCATCTACAGGATTTTCACTCAATCTTATCTCCTTGTGTATGGTATCATTTGATACCTTTATTATAATTTCGAATGTTCCATCTGTCAATAAGATTATTACTCACTCTCTCTCATTACCGCTTCTGCCAGAATCTTTGCCGAGGACAGCGGCGCATATTTCCCCGGAAGTCCGGGAAGAAGGACTGCCTGAATCCCCAGTTTTCCAGCCGCATTATAGTCCACACCGCCGGGAGCCGATGCCAGGTCCAGTATCAAAGTTCCTTTTTTCACATAAGAAAGCAGAGATTCTGTCAAAATAATTGACGGAATTGTGTTAAAAATATACTGCACATTCGCAAGACACATCGGCAGCTCTGAGTCCTCTGCTACTTTATCCGCGATAATCCCGGCTCTGGCTGCTGCTTTCGCTTCCTTCTCATACACCGTTATCCTGCAGGAAAACTTTTGCAGACAGAAAACCAGAGTTGCCCCACACTTCCCATATCCCAGAACAAGGCAGGAACTCCTGGAAAGATTTCCGGGACTTCTGCAGATAGCTTCCGCAATCATGCCTTCCGCTGCCGCTACCGTATTCTGCACCGCGATATTTTCATTTTTCAGATAATCTACACACCGGATCTGTTTTTCAGCAGCCTGCTTTCTAAATTCTTCTGAAATTCCACCGGCAAAAATCAAGCTTCCCTCTTTCGCATATTTTAAAAGGTTTTCCACTGTCAGATCGGAAAAACTGCCTTTTTGCCACACATTTCCCGCTTTTTTCAACTTTTCTGCACGTAAAAAAGGCATCGGAGCCAGAAGCACGTCTGTATCCTTCAGTGCTTCCCGCAAAGATGCCTTTTCCTTTATCGCCGGATGTTCTGTTTTTCTTTCCAGCGCATAAACGGATACCTCATACCCTCTCTGCGCCAGAATTTCAGCAAGATAAACCTGCCGCATATCCCCGCCAATTACTGCAATACGATTAAAATCTGTTTTCAAAAGAAAATGAATCCTTTTTCTTTTATGGTATGCAAAAGGGCGGGGATATGAGAATGGACAGCTTTTATCAATGCTGTATCACTTTATTGTCTTTACAAATTTTTATTATATTTCAGGATAAACTATCCAAAAATTTTATTTCATCGTGTACTGTTGTAAATGTTAAAGAAGATTGATATAACCAACGATTTCTCTCATCACTATCCTCCAATGTCGGCAGCCCTTCTATATGTTCCAAAACCCAATTTCCATTTGTAAGCGGCTTGATTTTTCTTCCCATCACTCAACCTCCGCTATATCTACATCCGGTATCGCACCATACTTTCCTACAAGATATGCTTTCCGAATATTATCATTTGTCCGGATTGGAAGTTCTGTCAGGTTAAATAGCTCAGACACCCCATCCTTTCTATTTTTATCTACAAAATATATCTGATCTTTCCTTAGAATTTCCATATTCAATAATTCCATATCATGTGTCGTAAAAATAATCTGTGCATGTCCCGGGTTTGTTTCAGGATTTTGAAATTTAGCGACAATAAATTCTACCAGCCCGGGATGGAGTTCTCTGTCAATTTCATCTATCATCAAAACGCCTCCCCGATTTAAAACCTGTTCGATTCCCGGTGCAAGAGACATTAATCTTCTGGTTCCGTCAGATTCATCTGCTAATTCCAATGAAAATAATTCTTTCTGACCATTTTTGTTGATTCCATTATGCATAGATGAAGTTTTAACCTCGCCTATTCTGAGGTTCATTTCCGCAGATTCTGACGAATCCTTCAGCGCTGATGCAAATTGTTTTAAAGCCATCACGATTCCTTCCGGCAGATCATCCGGAAGTGATTTAACCGCAGAAATCTCTTCATTTCTAATTTCAAACGACATATCTTCAATGCCAACATCTGCCTGCTTCGCATAAGTAACAATAGACTTCAGCATATTAGAATCTTCTGCATGTTCCAATAACTGTCTCGGAATATCAGCATAATTTTTTGAAAAATGAACATACTCCCGAAACCATTTCATGGCAGCAATACATGGCTTATAATTCATTACACAGGCAATAGAAAAAAATAGCTGATTCGAAGCTACAGCTTCCGCTATCATTTCTTTCTTTTTCTTTTCTCCGTTTGACGGAAAAGAAAATGTCTGACCTTCTCTTGTAAATATTTCCGATTTCTGACCTTTAGGTGCAGCATACAGATGTTCTGTTATGATTTCTTTTTTTGTGGCTGAAAAACCATAAATGTATTTCACTCCATCCTGAATATATTCATATTCAAAACCTGTAGGACATTCTTCAGAATAATCATTTAAAGCAAATGCTCTCACCGGAACTTCTGCTTTTTCATGCTGTGTTTTCTGTGCGTTTCGAATAAACTGTACTCCCAGCCAAAATGCACGAATCAGATTACTTTTTCCTCCACCGTTTTTTCCAAAAACTGCTACCGCAGGAAGAAGTCCTTTTTTCTTATATGGTATCAGACAGCCTTTATATTCCGCATTTCCCTTTGCTTCCATGGATAAAACACTCTCATCGCGAAATGAACGATAATTTTTGAATTGAAATTTAATCAACATCTTATGCTGCACCTCCTATATTAAATAGTATATTCCATTTAAAAAAGAAATACAACGATTTTAATTCTGTTTTTTGATTATTTTTCTTCTATTTATCTATTTTCACCTTTTTTCGTATTTTAAAATTTGCCTAATTTTTAAAACTGATCTATTAAATTCACCTATTAAAATCACCGCTGAATCACCTGTTAAATTCATGTTCTGTCGCGAATTAAATTATCGAGTATCAGTCTCCCCGTTCCTTCACCCCAAATATAAAGATCAATGAGCTGATAAACAGCATATACGGATAAAGCAGATTCGGCATAATATCAAATGCGGAGAGTTCGCATCCCAGCTCTGCTGCGGCTGAGATTGCCACCAGCATCTGCGCACCGTAGGGGATGATTCCCTGAAAAATGCAGGAAAAGGTATCTAAAATGGAGGCCGCGCTTTTAGGTGAAATGCCATATTCCTCCGACATTTCCTTTGCGATGGGGTTTGCCATCACGATTGCAACCGTATTATTGGCTGTAGCAATATCCATTGCGCCTACCAGAAGCCCCATCCCCAGTTTTCCGCCTTTGCGGCTTTTAAATACCCGTTTGACAAAGCCTAAAAGGGCTGCAAAACCGCCGTACTCATGAATCAGAGCGCAGATCGCAGATACCAGAATCGCTACCATTGTAGTTTCGTACATACCGGCTGCTCCTGAACCCATATTGGCAAGCAGGCTGGTCGCTTCCACAGCGCCCGTTGTCAGCATAATCACCGCGCCGGACAAAATACCGATCAGCAGCACGACAAATACGTTGATTCCGATAATTCCACCAACCAGAACCAGAATATACGGGATCAGCTGTATCAGATGATATTCTCTGATTATGGTAGCTCCTGCCTCCATACCTGCTGTTTTCATCAGGAAAATAACAAGCGTTGCAAGTGCGGCAGGAAGTGCAATCCAGAAATTGGCGCGGAATTTATCCTTCATTTCACAGCCCTGTCCATTGCAGGCCGCAATTGTGGTATCTGAAATAAAGGAAAGGTTATCCCCGAACATGGCGCCGCTCATAACAGAGCCGATACATAACGCCGCGCTAAATCCAGAGCTTTCTGCCACTGCTGCTGCAATCGGCGTAATCAACGTAATCGTTCCCACCGAAGTTCCCATCGCAATAGATACAAAACAGCTCACCAAAAACAGTACCAGCACCGCAAAACGTGCAGGTATAATAGAAAGCAGAAAATACGCCACACTCTCCGCACTGCTTCGTCCGACAACACCGACAAAAATACCGGCAGCCATAAAAATCAGAATCATGGTAATAATATTTTTATCACCAACACCCTTAGCCATAACTTCCAGCTTTTCATCAAACTTCAAACCAGGATTCTGCAGACACGCAATCAGCAAAGCGGTCAGAAAAGAAACCACAATCGGGATATTATAAAACCCCATCGGAATTTCCATAACATACTCAAATACAATTCCCAGTCCAAGGTACATCACAAGAAAAACGCCAATAGGCAGCAGCGCCTTCCAATTCTCTCTCTGCATAAAAAAATCTCCTTACTCCTGTTCCGCTTCATGCAAAACAGATTTCAATTAACTATAATCTCTCCCCTTTAATAAAGTCAACCTGTTTTAATAAAATTCAGCTCTTTAGCAATCCCTTGATATAACTATCATCATCGTTCATGCACCATTCTTTATACGATCCCCATACCATCATCAAAATGAATATTAACTATAAAAACCAACAAGCCACCTATACGCAAAATACATATAAACCACAAAACTCATGCGTCCCTCTCCCCACATCTGTTCAGCATTTCATAACAGTAAAAGCTGCAAAAACCAGCAAGCTGCCTATACTCAAAATACATATAAACCACAAAACTCATGCGTCCCTCTCCCCACATCTGTTCAGC
>JAUNPP010000012.1:0-19346 GCA_030536685.1 Lachnospiraceae bacterium | reverse complement strand
ATTTCATGACAGTAAAAGCTGCAAAAACCAGCAAGCTGCCTATGATACAAATCTGCAAGGGGCGTATTGGGTGCTTTAGCACCCCCTAGCCCCGGTCAGACTTCGTATCATAGGCAGCTTGCGTCCCCTGGACACCCCACTGTCCCGAAATCCCTGAACAGCAACCACCTATTGCTGCCGTCCCCGCGCCTTCTGAATAGTTGCATCGTGGTAAAATGCCCATACCAGCTGCATCGTCATAAAACACCAGATAACCGGTTCGCAGAGAATCACTCCGAGGTAGCCGAGCTTCGGGATCATGATCATAACAAATAGAATTTTTCCGACAAATTCGATTACGCTTGATATCAGCGGAATCAGCTTGCTTCCCAGTCCCTGCAGCGAATTTCTCGTGTTCAGCAGCACACCCAGAACCATATAAAAAGGACTGCCGATTCTAAGGTATCTGGCTCCATTTTCCAGGACAACAGACTCCGAGGAACCGGATAAAAGCTGAATCATCCACTCCGCGCCAAATCCCAGGATAAAGATCAGAAGCGCACCCCAGCAGACAGAGAGCATATTGGCATAGCGCACGCCCCGGCGGATTCTTGCAATCTGACCGGCTCCGCGGTTCTGGGAAACAAAGGTCGAAAGCGCCAGACTCAGCGTAGAAAACGGCATCAGGCAGAAACTGTGCAATTTGCGGGCTGCCGTATGCCCCGCGATAATCAGATAGCCCAGATTATTGATTCCGGCCTGCAGAATCACGGTTCCTGTAGCTACGATTCCCGTCATCAGCCCCATGGAAAGTCCCTGTCCCAGCAGTTCCTTATACAAACGAGCTCCTGCAGCAAAGTGTCTTCCGCGCGGAATCAGTATCGGGCATTTTTTCAAAATATAGATCAGACACAGCACAGCAGAAACGCCCTGTGCGATAACAGTTGCAATTGCAGCTCCCCGGATTCCCATCTCAAACCGGGTGATAAATAAAAGATCCAGTCCGATATTTAAAAGAGCTGATAAAACAAGGAATACCAGCGGCATTACGCTGTTTCCCACTGCCCGAAGCAGCCCCGCAAGTAAATTATAGGCAAACATAACGCCCACGCAGAGAGCGATCATGGAAATATAGGAATAGGATTCCTCGATAATATCGGAAGGCGTTCCCAGAAGCTCTAACAGCGGATATAAAAACAAATGTGAGACAAGCATCAGAACCAGCGTAATTCCTGCGCCGATTGCCAGAGAGCCTGCCACCGATTTTTTTAAAAATTCCTCATTGTGGGCTCCATAATATCTGGCAGCCACAATACTCAGACCATTTCCCATACCCAGCGCAAAGCCGATCAAAAGCTCATACACCGCACCGCAGGCGCCGATTGCCGCCAGCGATACATCTCCCAGATAATTTCCTACAATCATCGTATCCACAGCATTGTAAAACTGCTGAAATACATTTGATATAAACAGCGGGATTGCAAAAACAAGCAGCCCCTTTAAAATACTTCCATGCAGTAAATCTACTTCCAAACGGCCTTTTCCGTTTTTCATCACAGCATCCACTTCCAAACGGCCTTTTCCGTTTTTCGTCACAGCACTCATTTTTAGTTTCCTTTCTATATTTCGTTTGATTCTGACATCCTTAATGTATACTACAAAACAGAAAAAAAGAAAAGAGAATATTTAAATTCTCTTTTCTCTTTCTTTCACGATAAACGCATATTTTTATAATGGTTCACTTTATTATTATGAAAATGTGTGAAGGCTCCATTACAGTACGATCCTGTTCGGGGACGCGCTCTCGCTCTGATCGAACGCAGCGGTACTAAACTCTCGAACTGTCTTTCAGACAGCCCGATCATTAAGTACCGGCGTTCTCTATGGTCCCTTTCACAGGATCGTACTGTAATTCCGCCGCCTCAGTTTTGCAGCAGACGGTTTCTTCTGCCTTTTATCAGGACATCATTTTTTTTACCGTTCGTTTTACTTTTCTTCCGATTTTCTGTATAATCGTTGGAGCTGAAGTGGCCTCCTGGCTTCTCAGTTCCTGCAGCTTCTGTTTATATTCCGCTTCTGTTTCCTCATCTACGATCGGATATGCTCGCCAGTTGTGAATGACCTTGGGCGCAAATAATGCATTCTTCAGCCATGCTCTGGAGCGTGTCCGCTCCCGGTTCATAATCTGATAGACCGCTTCGTAATCGATATCGGAGAGAAGCTTCTCATTGGAGGGCTTGATAATCTCCTTTGCGTCGGTCACATAGCGATCCTTCAGATTAAATAAGGACAAAAGCGACTCAAAACGTGATAAGCCTCTGTGTTTATTGGCAATGCAGACAAACGGACGCTTGAAAATGATCGCAAAGCTGGCTCCGTGGCAGGAGTCGGTGATTACAAATTTGCTGTGTTTAAAATAATACAGCCAGTCCTCCACCTGAAGGTTTTCCACTGTATTCGGCAGATCCAGCTTTTCCTTATTTTCATTAAATTTCCAGGGCAGACCATCGAGCATATTGATCAGCTTACAGTTCATCTTTTCGGCTGCATAAAGCAAAGCTTCCCTCTTTTCAGGCGACGGATCCAAAATATAGGAAACAATAAAATCTTCCTTTTCATCCGCCGAAGAACGTGCGGCAATTTCATCAAATATCGCCGGGTCTGCGGCAAATACCGGGTCAAGTACCTGTGTTGCTTTTACATGGAAGGTATCTTTACAGATGGAAACGCCTTTTTCTTCTCTTACAGAAATTGCATCGAATCTGTTTAACAGATGAGCGGTTGTCTGTTTTTCCTGTTTGGATGCAAAAAATCCATCATGACCAAAGGAAGCCGCATAGGAGATTTTCTTTTTATCATCATCCACAAAGTCAAAGAAATAGCTCCGCCCGAAATTCCGGCTGATTCCGTAATTCCACACCTGATCGGAACCAATCAGAAACGTATCGACATGCGCATTTAATGATTTCAGTTCACGCAGAGGATAGCTTCTGCTGATTTCCTTATAATTTTCCCGTGCAAAACGTCTGGAATGATTTTCTTTCAGTTCCGGGTCATTTGCATTTAATTTCGGCTTATCAATCATCAGTACCGACAAACCAAAGGATTCCACCAGCCTGCAAAGAGAGTAATATGTCATAATGCTTCCATAATTGCAGCCGCTCCATACGCCCATGATTGCCACATCAAATTTGCGTTTCACCGCATATTCATAGGCTTTTTCAATGGGCTGGTACTGTACCAGATCCATAAAACGGTTTCTGGCCGGATGCGATTTAAAGGAATGTGCAAACGGCTGACCTGTTTTATAGATATAATCGGACGGAATCTGATCGCAGACCTTCATTTTCTGACGCACTGCTTCCAGAAGCTTCTGACCTTTTTCGCTGTTAACGGTCATAAGAGAAGTTCCCTTGCCGTCGCTGTAGCTCTTGTCGTATTTTTCCACGCCCCAGAAATCTGCCAAAGTGATATCTCCCTGTCTGGGAACCACTGAAAATCTGCACTGTCCGCAGTGAGGTCTGGTGGAAAGCAGCGGTAAAAATGCTTTGTAAAATACATCAAGACTTCTGGTATTATGATAGGCTGCTCCATTTTCATATTTTACCGTCATTTCGGTCGACCAGCCATAGTAATCCTTGTCACGAAATCCCACGTACTCAACCTTTTTTCCTGCGTGTGTTTCCTTCAGATATTTCTGGAACAGACCCGGTGAAGGAGCTCCGTGACACATCAGGTCGATGGTATAAAGCTCATCATATTCCTTTCCCAGAAATGTCCGCAGACCCGCAGTCTGACAGGGGCAGCCGCAGAACAGAACCGGACGTTTTTCTTCCAGGATTTTCTGAATCTCTGTGTAAACCTTTCCGGTATCACTCTGTACATATTTGGACTTCTTCAGCTTTTCCAGCTCCGGCTTTGAATTTGCAATGACATGCTTTACCGTAAAATTTTCATCAAAAGCCGCTCCGCAGACTGCGCCATCCCATTTCAGGATCTGCTCTGCAAATAAGGTAAACATTCCGCCTGAGGAGCTGTTTTTGCGCACTTCATCCGATGCCATCGATACATAACAATCAGGCTCTGTATTTCTGTCATAGATTCCATTTAAAGAAGGACATGCTTTCCGGCATTTTCCGCAGGAAATACACTTATCCTCATCAATCTGAGGATATAAAAAGCCCTCTTTATCATATTCCATGGAAATTGCATCCTTAGGACATTTATTAAAACATGCGCCGCAGCCGCAGCATTCAATTTTGGGCAGCGCCGCAATGGTCATTTCTTTGTTCATATTACTCTCCATTCCGCCGCCTTTCAGTTGGCGGCATAAATAGTAATGAAAGTCTACTTTCTTTCACACTACTTTCCTTTTATTGCATACATTTTAATTAACAGTAGTTTTCTCACACAATCTTTAAAGCGCCGTCTTTGAGCCGATGTCTTTTATACCGGTATGTCTTCATCCAGTCCAAGATGTCTGCGCCAGAACTCTATCGTGGTCAACTCTTTTCCTCTGGTTTGAAATTCCTTCTCCACCCGGTCTCCGCATAATAAAAATTTCAGATTCAAACGGCACATCCAGAAGAAATATTTCCAGAACAGTCTGGGGGAAGCCGTGGTGACCGCGCCTTTTTTATCTCCGGGATTCCACATCAGCACATGCTTTCTGAAAGCATAATGACAGGGATCGCTGTTTAACATATCGACAACATTCATCTCTTTTCTGTAAAAACAGCTTGGAACCAGATTGCCGTATAAGGTCAGATAATTGATCAGGCGCTCTTTAAAAAAGGTACGGTGTTTGCAGCTTTTTTCCATTTTTTCCCGGTCAAATACAAAACCCATTTCTTCCAGCTGCTTTTCATCATACTGCTTCATATTATGGGACAGAAGATCCTTTAAAAGAACATCCTCCTGTTGATTTTTAAAGAAATCCACACCTTTCAGATAATCCTCCATACCGCGAAGCTTAAAATACACCGCTTCATACCGCTGCATAAACAGATGCTTTAACACCCAGCCCGTAAACCAGGTAAGCACTCGCTTTTTCCCGCCTAAAATCCCATGACATGCCTCTATCACCAGATCATTACGCGAGAAAAAGTATTCAAGATGTGCGCTGTACTTCTTGTCAAATGCCTCATGCCATACACCGATGCCATTTAAAATCAGTACATGGCGTTCATTTCGCAGACCGTATTCCGTATCATCACATTTAATAAATAAAGGATAGGGAAGTCCGTTTTCCTCCACCACGCGAAGCGGCATACAGGTCAGCCACCAGCCTGTATAATCAAACGGTTCCTCGGTCTCATTTACAAGCAGATTGAAGCTTTCCCGCATTTCCAGCGGTTTTCTCGGAAGTCCTCTGTGTCTCCACAATGCGCTGGCTTCCGTCTGAAATGTAGGCTCATTCAGGCTGAACATGCCGCCATGAATATGCAGATCCTGAAATTCCGGTCTGAGTACCTTCAGAAAATTAATCATTTTTTCCAGAATATGAGGATCCATGTATAAATCATCATCACACATAATCACATGTGTAATGTTATCTTTCCGGCTGCAGGCTTCCACCAGACCTCTGGTAAATCCACCGGAACCGCCATAATTGCGATTGGCAAACCAGTGCACTTTCTCATGCTGCGGCAGTTTTCCTTCCAGTGTCTGTCCGTTATCCACTACAAAAATCTCCAGCGAATCGCGAATACTGCTTTTAGGATTTTCCAGAAGCGTTTCACAGATATCACGCACATTGCGGGTCACATATTCTTCCCGCTTAAATGTGCAGATGTTCAGCGCCGCGCAAATACCGGTATCCGGCTGCGCACTTGTCAGATATCGTCCTCCATAAAAAATACTGCCTGTTTCCAGGCTTGTAATCTTCAGATAATAAAATGCACTTTTTGTATATCGTCTGCTTTCCAGATTTTTTTCATAACAGCTTTCATCAAGGCCTCCGGCCGGGATCAGGCTGACCTGCTCACCGGAAAAATCCTGACGGCACTGCCATTTCTGCCGCTTTTTAAAATCAATCTCCGCTGTCCTTATTTCATCATCTATCTGTACAAAATGTCTGGCAGAACGTGCATGGATCTGCTTCTGCTGCTTCAGTTTTTTTCTCATAATGGAAATACGGAAGCGTCCCTTTAAATCCAGCTCAAAAATCACATCCTGCACGCGGGTATAACGCAGATATTTTGCGTAAGAAAAACTATTGAAATATGTATCAAGCGACACGCTTTCTCCGCTGTTCATCTGCAGATAAGCTTCCTTCTCTCCCCGAACCCGTTTAACGGATGGATCCGCCCGAAAATACATTAATTCCACATTTCCGGCCTCCGCAACAGGCGCAAGACAAATCTTTGAAAGCTCCATTTGGTTATTTGCTGTCATATCGGTCATCTTTTTTATTTTGTCCTCTCTTTCATATCTGCTTTCCCTGCGGCAGCATTTCAATTTCAGGATTAAAACATACTCCCGAAATCATCTGTGAGAGGATAATCCAGCTTCTGCGCAGCTTATGATTTCCGTTTTTTACCCAGATCCGCACAAGATTAAAACAGCACTTTGTTACATAATAAATAATTCCCTTTAATCCCTCATAACGGTATGCAAAATTTTCATTCCGATACGCATAACGGTAGCGCTCAATTCGTTCCGGCACATCCGTAGCAATACAACTCCCGTTATTGGTATGCATGGCATGAGTCACCTGACTTTTTCCCACCAGATAACAGGGCATTTTCATACGTACAGCAAGTCTGCGGGTATATTCCAGGTCATCTCCCCAGATAAAAAACTCCTTAACCGGCAAGCCTGCCATTTTCACGGTCTCGGCTTTCAAAAAGAGCGAAACAAAGGTTGCCTGCTCTACAGGAATCAATCCCTGCTCCAACAGCCCCGCATAATCATAAGAATTCTTTTTCATCTTCTGGCGGTTCATTTTGCATCCCTTTCCATCGATCCATAAAGCCACACTGGAAAGGAAACCGTAATCTCCTTTCAGATAGTTATCCGCATCCAGAAGCTTTTCCAGCGCATCAGGCTTTGGAAAGGTATCATCATCCATTGTCCAGATATATTCATATCCGCTTTCTGCCGCTTTGCGGATTCCCAGATTAAATCCACCGGCGCCGCCAATGTTTCGGGAAGTTCTGATAAACTTTATTCTTTCTTCCTTTAAACCACTTAAATATTCTGCAGTACCATCTGCACTTGCATTGTCAATTATCAGCACATCGCAGAGTGTGGTCTGTGACAACAGGCTTTCCACACACTGTTTCAGCATATTCATTCGATTATATGTCACAACAACAGCAGCTATCCGATTCATAATCTCCTCCACTTTTATCAGACCAAAGCAATTTACCTGATCTGACCTGACTCATTTCTGCTCCTATCAGGTTCTTTTTCCTGATTATACGGGAGATATCTAAAATCATCTTTCTGTTTATGTAAAAAATATGCAATATTTATGTGAAAGGAGCTCTTTGGGGTAACAGATTCCATTCTGTTACCCCAAAGAGCTCCCAGTAAAAAACTGACCCAACTGTCCTAAGACGCTGTCAGTCTGCATATTCTTTTATAAACGCTGTCAGTCCACATATTTTTTTATAAATGCAGCCACTCCATCTTCCTCATTGGTTAAAGTTTCATATTTTGCAGCCTTTTTAATACAATCCATTGCATTTCCCATCGCAACCGTGTATCCAAAATCCATCTCTATCATCGATAAATCATTATCGCTGTCACCTACCGCCATTACCTCACTCATCGGGATTCCAAGATTTTTCGCATACCAGGCCAGAGATGCGCCCTTTTGTGCTCTGGAGTCTGTCACCTCAACATTATCCGGGAAGGAAGAAACCGCAGTTACCTTTCCCGAATGCCGGAAATAGCGCTTCATTTTCTCCACTTTCTCAGGTGAAATACCGCCGGAAGAGATTTTAAAGATCTGATCTGAATATTGAAATACATCAGAAGCCTTTTTCAAATGAATCGGCGAATCTTTTTGTTTTCTCAGGCTGAAATTTCTTTTTAAAAACGGAAGCAGTCTGCCCTGCTTCCAGAAATGCCAGGCCTTTCGAACCATATCCATCGCAGTCCAGGTCACAAAAAACTGACTCTCCGTCTGAATATCCATCGAAACTCCCCAGGATTCAAACATGGTAATCACCCATTCTGCAGTCTCTCTCTCCAGCGGAATACTTCTGATGACCTCTCCATTCTCATCAATAATCTGTGCACCGCTATTACATAAATAGCTGCACTGTATTCCATTTTTTTCCAGTTCCTTTTTAGCTGAATTAAAAATTCTTCCTGTACAGATAGCAAAAATCACACCTTTTTGCTGGATTTCTTTAATCTGCCGTACTGTTTCCTCACTCAACTGCCCCTGATTATTCAATAATGTACCATCCATATCAGATGCAATCAATCGAATCATAACTTGTTCTCTCTTTCTGCTGTCAATTTTATACAGGTTTGCCTGCAAACAGGTATTTTTCATTTTTTCAGTATAACATAAGGCAATTACAGCAAACATCACAAAAAAAGAAAAGTGTTTCCCCTTTTTATATCAAATTTTCCCTCCTGTAAGCTACTATGGAATACCCCCGCTATCTTCCAATTCCCATCAATCACCATATTTTATATTTCCCCAAAAAATCTCCCCCCTTATGCGCGCCTTCCCACCGTAATTTTGTTCTTCATGGACAGGGGCGCGCCTCAAAACCCAGCTTGTGTGCAATTGGACAAATCTCGTCCGGGAGCATTGAGGGCTTGCCCTCCCCGCTCCCAGAGAGATTTCGTCCAATTGCACACAAGCGTCCCCTCCTCCACCCCACCCCTGTCCCCCCAAAAAACAAAATTATAATTTTTTTCTTTTTTTGAAGACTTTTCCCACTTCCTTTCGTTATAATGAATGACAGACATGAAAACACAGTGAAAGGAGGCGGATAGAATAAACGATGATGCATATTTTTCATATCTGGTGAAGCAGTATGAAAAACTGGTCTACAGCATTTGCTTTAAGACTACGAAAAACCAATTTGATGCACAGGATCTGACCCAGGAAACCTTTTTATCCGCCTATAAAAACCTGGATCATTTTGATCGGGCTCATGAGAGAGCGTGGATTTGCAGGATTGCCAGTAATAAAGCACTGGATTATCTGAAAAGCAGCCAGCGAAGAGTGATCTGCGAGGAGGATTCCTTTTTTGCAGATGTTACCGATATCCAGGCAGGTCCGGAGGAGAGTTATCTGCAGCATGAATCGAAACAGTATGTCATACATGTCTGTAAAGAGCTGAAAAGCCCTTATCAGGAAATCGCACTTGCGCATTTCTATGAAGAAAAGACAGCTGCTCAGATTGCTGCGGAACAGGGGAAAAATCTGAAAACCATTCAGACACAGATTTACCGTGCGAAAGCGATGATTAAAAAAATCATGGAAGGAGGTACGAAGCATGACAGACATGAACATAAAAAGACATTTATCCGAGGATGATTTCAAAAAATGGGATTCCGGTCAGATGAGCGATGATGAAATGGAATTTTTCCTCTCACATACCGCAGTTTGTGAAACCTGCGCGGATAACTGGATGCGGTGGATGGAGAGAGCGGATACCGAACTGCTGCCTGAACCGCCTGTTTATCTGGGAGAAGAAATCCTGGCACGAAGCAAACAGCCTGACATACTGATTGCACGGAAAGTAAACCGTACCTCAAAACAGATCAGACTTTTAACCTACAGTCTGAAAGTTGGAACTGCTGTTGTTCTTTCCATTCTTATGCTTTTTTCCGTCAATTTAACCGGCCTAAAGCTCAGTTCAATTTCCGAACCGTCCCAGCCGGCTCCTATTTCGTCCGAAACAGCACAGACTTCTGCTTTGCCTGACAGATACACAGGACAAAAGGGACTTGATATCACCGGTCATATGCGAAAAAGCGCACAAAGCATAACCAGCTCGCTGCAGGATTTTACAAACTTTATTTTTAATTTTGAATTTAACTTTAATCAGGAGGATTAATATTATGGCACATAAAAAAAATGGATTCTGGACTTTTATCTTCTCGCTTCTTCCGGGAGCCGGAGAGATGTATCTCGGCTTTATGAAGCAGGGCATCAGTTTAATGACTCTTTTCTTTGGAATTATTACATTCTGCGCATATTTCGGTTTTGAAGCCGGTATTTTTGTTCTGCCGATTGTCTGGTTCTACAGCTTTTTCCATGTACACAATCTGAACGGATTATCCGATGAAGAATTTGCAAAAATTGAAGATGATTTTCTGTTCCATGTATCAGATTACGCAGATGAATTTAATTTAACACGTAAAAAACAGAAAATTCTGGCATATGGATGCATTATTATCGGAGTTTATGCACTCTGGAATATGACTCTTGATCTGCTTTACAGTATTTTACCGGAATTACCCTATGCAGCATACGACTTTATCTATGCATTTACCCATAGAGTACCTCAGGCTGTCATTTCCCTTCTGCTGATTTTTGCAGGACTTCATCTGATCCGCGGAAAAAAGGCACAGCTTGATGAGGAGGAGACGGAAGAAGAACGTTTCCGGAAAAATGCTTTTGAAAAAGATGACCGCAATGACTTCTTCCAGGATGAAACAAAAAACAGTCAAACCACTGTCTTTCACGATAACAGCACAGGCCTTCACGATAGCTGCACAGCTGACTCGGATGACAGCTTTCAAAGCTCCGGCGAAACCGATTACAGCAATTTTTCCGACAGCTCTGAAAAAGAAGATAACTGCAGCGACTATTTTAAAAACTATTAAATAAGGAGGTCTTTTATGCGTACAAGAAGAGTTGGAAGTGTTACCTGCGGCATCTCTCTGGTATTTTTTGGAATTTTATTTCTGCTTTCACCGTTTGTGAAAATTCTCCGGTATTCCTTTATTCTGCATTTCTGGCCTTTCATCCTGATCGGACTTGGACTGGAAATGCTTGCCGCAAACCATCAGCTGCGAAATGATACCAGCTGCAGCCTGAAATATGACAAAGGCGCCATTTTTATTATGATTATCCTGATGTTATTTGCAGCCTGCATGGGAAGCGCTGAATTTTACCTGGATTATATCGAAGCTCATCCTTATTGGTAATTTAAATGGCTCTGCGATTTTGCAGACATGGATATACAGCAAAGCCCCTCTTTTTCACTTCATTCTGTAAAAAAGAGGGGCTTTCGGCCGTTTTCTATCCAAGCAGCATAAACAGGGATAAAATCACCGAAAAAATTCCTACAAACCATTTCAAGGCATTTACAGGAACCCGGTCTGCGTTTTTACTTCCGATCAGTACGCCAATTCCATGCGTCACTGCAATCAGAAGCAGCATCCACAGCGCTTCTCCCATATCAATGCGTGAAAGATATCCAATACAGGCGGGAACCGCTATAAAAACCGAATCAAATAATGCTACGCCTACCGCTGCTCTCGCCGGAACTCCGAAAATGATCAGAAGCGGCATAACCAGAACCGGTCCGCCTGCGCCGGAAAGAGAACAGATTGCACCGGTTACAATCCCTAAAAGCAGCAGAAACCATAAATGATCCGTCAGAGCTTTCCGTGATTTTCCGGCAGTTTTTCTGTCTTTTGCCTGCTTTCGCTCTTTCCACAGACGAATCAGAATCGAAATTCCGGAAAACAGTACAACCAGATATAATAACGCTTTTGCTGTTTTCTGAGTGATCATAGCCTGGAGAAAGACTCCGCCGACAGCTCCGAGCAGGCTTCCGATTCCCAGTTTTACAGAAAGAGGAACATCCAGATTTCCTGCTTTTTTGTAATTCACAGAACCTAAAATACCGGAAATCAGAAATGCCAGAAAGCTGTATGCCAATGCCTGGTCTACTGAAAAATCCAGAAAACCGGTATACAGCATGGGCAGAAGAAATCCTGCAATTCCACAAATCCCGATACAGCAGCCTACAATGCCGTTTGCAGCTCCTACTATAAGAAAAAGTCCAAGCGCTGCCATAATTTCAGAGCTTATCATAAACGATTTCCTCCATTTTCTTCCTGATATTTCCGGGCTTTCCAGAGAATTTTTTCTTCATCCAGAGTCAGGATTTCTCTGTTACGCATCAGAAAACGTCCATCTACCATGGAATCGGATACGTCTGCTGCCGTTACACATTCAAGAAGTGTATTCACATAATTTCCGGAAACCAGCAGATGAGGAGAATTCCAGTTGATAGAAATCAAATCTGCCGCCATCTGCTTGCAGCGCAGATTTTCAGACTGCTGATCCTGTGACTGCTGACTTTCCAGCTGCAGATTTTCAGACCACTGATCTTGTGGCTGTAAAATAGAAGAAATTCCCTGCACTGCCATTTTCAGCACAGCTGCTGCCGGCATAACGGCAGGGTCATTCCGGCGGCAGCCCCAGAATGCATTCATAACGGAACGGAAAATCTTCATTTCATTCCACAGGCTTAGACCTCCGTGCGCGCTTCCATCACTTCCCAGACCGATCGATACGCCCTTTTCCAACAAAGCAGGCGTATCAGGCACTCCTTTTCCGCAATTGCTGAAAGGACAATGCACAACCTTCACCTGATTTTCAGCAATCAGATCCATTTCCTTCGGAGAAAGCATAATGCAGTGCGCCGCCAGAAAATCAGGCCCGAGCACATGCAGAGAATCCAGATATTCCATCGGGCGCATCCGATATTTTTCCAGCGTGTAATTTACTTCCCCCGCATACTCATTCATATGCGCCTGCAGAGCAGTTCCCCGCTCCCTCGCATGCTCCGAAGCCATCTGAATCAGCGTCTCGGAACAGTTCATCAGCGCCCGCAGAGAATAGAACACCTTCAGATTTCCTTCACCATGAAAATCCCGGTACAGCGTATCGGTGCTTTCCACCGCTTCTTTCGCCGTCTGACGAATGGAATCCGGCAGATTTCCCTGATCCATAGTGGAACAGGACAATGCTCCCCGCAGCCCGGAAACGGCATAAATCTCTGCTGCCGCGTCCATGTAATAGCTGCCCGCATCCACAAAGCCCGTTGTCCCGGATTTTATCATTTCCAGAGCCGCAAGCTCCGCACTGAATTTCATTTTCTCCGGCGTAAGCGTACTCTCAAACGGAAGCATAATACGAGTCCAGATCATCGGAAGTTCATCCAGGATTTTCCCCTTCAGCAGCTGCTGTCCCGTATGCATATGCCCGTCAACCAGACCAGGCATCCACAGCTTTCCCGGCTCGCGAACTACCTGCCTGGCCCGATATTTTCCTGCCGCCTCTTTTTGCGGAAGAATTTCCAGGATTTTTCCATCCGCAATCGCAATCGCCTGATGATGTCTGACCATATTCTCCGCAGATGTAAAATCTGAGGCAAAACCTGAAACAGAGGCAGAATCTGAGGCAAAGCCAGAACCTGATGCAGGTGTAAAATCTGAGGTAAATGCCGAGGCTGAATCAGACGCAGCTCCGGGCATGAAAACAGACGTATCTTCTATTAAAATGTCCAAACTATCACAATAATTGCTGTTTTTCATTAAATCACACCTGTAAGTGACAGAGAAAGCTGTGCGATAATAGTAGAGCAGATAAATGTACCTGTCATAACCAGGAATGCAATCAGCAGCATTTTCCAGCCCTGTTTTACAAACTGCTTCAGCTGGTCACTGATGGAAATTCCAGCGTATGCGCCTACCATTGTTAAAGGTGCTGTAAAGTTAATTTTGCCTGCAGAAGCAATAACAAATTCTCTGCAGGGAGAAATCGGGCTTGCTAACAGCAGACCTAACAGAGAACAATACGCAATCACCGGCAGCTTGAGCGGAAGAACTTTGCTGATCACTACAGACACAAAAGAAATTCCTAAAAGAATCAGGATTCCCGGAAGAGAGTCCATAAATCCTACCTGAAAACCAACCATATTTGCCAGACCGATTCCGAAACCGGCTACAAGAAACATCACTGCCCATTCAATATAACGCATAATTATCTGTCTCCTTTCTTTCTGCTGAATTTATCATGAATACCGCCCAAAGTGGGTTCCAGCTTTTTGTACAGCCAGTTGCACAGAGGGATTCCCACAAAAATTGCCATGTAGATTCCGTCAATTCCGGAAATCGTTTCACTGGTGCTTGCCAGCGCTGAAATCTGATCTGCCATCTGCGGATAAATTGCAGACAGACTGGCGGTTGCGGAAGCCATCATAATTCCCGCACCAACACCGGAAGCCATACCCAGTGCATAAGGATGGAAAATATTCGTCGCTGCTACCAGCGTTGCCATAAAGCCGAAGAAAATCGTTCCGATCATACCACCGATAATATAGACGGAGAGACTGCCTCGTGCTTCCGCGGAATCCGGGCCAAACATATCCTGCATCAGAGCCAGATTGGTTTCTCTGTTAATAGAATGACATGCACCAATCGCTTCTCTCTTTAACCCGAATAAAAGGGCAATCGGCAGAGAGAGGAAAATCGTTCCCAGATTTCCCAGTTCCTGTAAAAGAAGAGCAGGACCTGCAGAAATGACAACTTCAATACTCGCGCCCGCATTGATTCCCAGTTTTGCAATAAAAGGACAAATACAGACGATAACCAGCTTTGATGCTGCTTTTACTTCTTTTTTCTTGAAAATTTTACCGATCTGCGGACCTGATAAAATTCCCAGAATAATGGAATAAAAAATAGGAAACAAAATTAAAGTTCCCGGTCCCAGAGGGATTCTGATCTGACCGATTGAATCTGCAATACAAATAAAAATGACTGCTGCCAGATAGATCTTCCACTCTGTCCTTAACCGTTCTCCCAGACCGGAGTACAGATATTCTTCTTTTTTCATAGTGCGCCTCCTGAATTTTAAAAATAGCAAACTTTCTGATATCCGATTTTAAAGCCTCTTTTTTTCTAAATATCCATTCTAATATCCATTTACAAAGAGCTGTTCTTTCCTGCCAGCACTTTTCAAAGATTGCTTTCCCGGTATCTGTGTGCTATTTTATAAAAATCACTTCAGAAAAAAAAGGACAAAAGGGCTTTTTCCGGAAAAAAATGTATTTTTATGGTATACTGGAAAAAATTAAAAACCACCGATTTGAGGAGATTTGCCATGACTCTGGAAGAACTGCAAAAGCGTTATCCCGATACAAAACCCTATTTTGAAACGATGCCCGAGGAACTTCGTTCCCGCTATACGATCCGTACCTATCCGCCGGGAACGATTATCCATCAGAAGGAATTTGAACTGAACTATTTTGGAATCGTCTGTCACGGAGACCACCGCGTGATCAATGAATTTGAAAATGGAAATGTTTTTATGATTGAAAAGAATGAAGCAATTGATTTTGTAGGAGAGGTCACCATTCTGGCCGGGCAGAAACGAACCTCTGTCACAATCGAAACGCTGACTGAATGCGTTGTATTTATGATCTCACGAGCCGATTTTGAAGCATGGATTGCAAAGGACATTCATTTTCTGCGCCTGATTGCGGAAAAAATCGCCTTTAAGCTCTATCGCTCCTCCTATAACCGGGGAGCAAAACTGTTTTATCCTCCCGCTTTTCTGCTTTTAGATTATCTTTTAAAATTCGCCGCCTCACAGAATATCGAGAAAACCGGCTCCATTCTGTTAAAAAAGACCAGACAGGAAATCCAGGAGGAGCTTGGCATGACCGTAAAAACCATCAACCGCACGATTTCCCGGCTGAAAGAAGCCGGTCTGATCGACACCTGCAAAGGCAAAATTACCATGACGCTGGAACAGTATAAAAAAAGCCAGAAGGAGATCACGTATTATGTAAATTAGGCTTCTTATTTTTGCTGCTGACATCGTACATCATACATCCAAGCCGCTCTGCAGTCCGACCAAAAACTTTATCCCGGAAGGAGAACGGACTCCCGCCGGGACAAGCTTCTTAGCGTCTTAGCTTTTTAGCTTCTTATTTTCTTATTACTCATTACTTATTCGCTGCTTATGGAAATGGGAGTCTTATCGAATTCCAAGATAAAAATGAATATATTCCCCAAATGCCGCCAGCATAAAAATAATACAGCCTCCCGCCAGGCAATTTATATAAAGTTCCGGCATCGACGGGAAAATCATAATCAGAATCATACTGACAAATAATACTGTTGTACAGATTTTCCCTGAAAATACAGCGCCCTTCACTTCATTGCCCTTTTGCAGATACAGATAACCTGCTATAAGCTGAAATAACTCCTTTATCAGGAGAAGTCCGAAAACCCACCAGAGAATCGGATGTTTCCCGGCCATACACAGCAGCACCACGCCCTGCGTCAGCTTATCTGCCACCGGATCCAATATTTTGCCAATATCCGATATCTGGTTAAAACGGCGGGCAATCCAGCCATCAAGCATATCTGTAATGCAGGAAATACTCAATATGATCCCGGCATTCAAATACTCCTGATCAGAAGCGGCATTCAGATACATACTCGCATACACAGGTATCAGAATCAGACGAAACAAACTTAATATATTGGGAATTGTTATAATCCGTAAATTTCTTTTCATGTGTACATCCCTTCTCTCTACGGCTTTACATTCTGCAGCTGAGCTCATTCTCAGCATACCTGGATAAATTTTTCCTTCAGTATTATAACACACTTCCCTGTATTGTGAAACAGTTCTCTGTACACAGTAATTGTCAAGCTTACGCGTCTATCTTCTCACAGCTGTTCAGAATTTTATGACAGTAAAAGCTGCAAAAACCAGCAAGCTGTCTATGATGCAAGTCTGCAAGGGGCGTATTGGTGCTGAAAGCACCCCTGGTGTACTGTATTGCTCACGATTAGTATAAGCCTGCAGGATATTTTTTTATTGGCAAGGCAGCTGAAAGAGGCGATGCGGTGGCATCGTCGATTGAGGCTAACGAAGTCCAATGGAAAAATATCCAAGGGATTATGCTAATTGTGAGTGATACAGTACACTTACCCCCGGACAGACTTCGTATCATAGACAGCTTGCGTCCCCTGAACACCTCTACTGTCCAGAAATCTCTGAACAGTAACCACGCGGCTGTTAACAGTTCCCTAACAGCTTCCAGTTTGCTCGAAACGGCCGCATTAAATTCCAGTATCCAACTCCTAAAAGGGAATATTCCTTTGCAAGATTTAGCTTTGCCTCGATACTTCTGACATCTTCAAACCATACCACATGCTGTATGCCTTCTTCCCAATAGAAAAAATACGGACTCATTGCAGTCTTGTCAAACAGGATCTCCGCGTTTTTTTCTGCTGCCAGATGCACTGCTTCTACATTTCCCAGAATTTTTGCTGCTGTCACTCCCTGTATAAATGGCAGCGGCCAGTCATATGCGTAATTTGGAATTCCCATCAGAATTTTCCCGACCGGAATTTCTGTTACCGCATAAGAAACCACTTCCCGCACCTTATTAATCGGCGCAATTGCCATCGGCGGGCCGTAAGTATATCCCCACTCATACGTCATGAGAAAAACCTGATCTGCATTTTCCCCCAGCAGCCGATAATCTATCCCCTCATATAGAAGCCCCGGCTGACCAGCAGAAACCTTCGGCGCCAGCGCCACAGAAACGCTGTAGCCAAACGTATTCATCCGTTCCCGCAGCCTTCCCACAAACTGTGCAAATGCTTCCCTGTCACCAGGCAAAATAAATTCAAAATCTACGTCCACACCGCCATATCCCCTCTCCTGCACCAGCGTAAGCAGATTTTCAATCAGCTGATTCTGCACTTCCACATTGTGTACCAGCTGAGAAATAAGGTTATTGTTAAATCTTCCATCTGCTCCAAATGGTGTCAGCACCAGAAACGGTACCACCTCCGCATTCCATGCCTGCTCTATCAGCGGCAGATCATCTGCCAACGGCGCTATCAGTTCTCCCCCCATTGTAAATCCATATGAAAAGACCAGCAGCCTGTCAATAGAAACGAGCACCTCCCGCAAAAGCTCCGAATTGATAAACGGATAGGCATATCCCGCTGTAAATAAAGACGAACACACAGATTCTCCATTTTCCTCCGCAAGAAACAACGCCTGCCCCACCACCAGATGACGCTGTCCATAAAGCTGATTATCATACATAATCTGTTCCATTGAAATTCCATATTGCTGCGAAATAGAAAAAACCGAATCGCCTCTTTTTACCACATAAATCATACCTGTCACCAGAAAAACACTCTCTCTTCAGCATATGCAGGAAAGAAACAGATTTTCTTTTATTTTTCAGACTATGAGTATTGACTTTTAATAAGACTTCTATTATAATCTTTTATACGGACTATTTATATCGTTTTTATTTCTTCACGGTAAACACATGATTTTCCAGCGTCCGCTAAACCTGTAGTATCGCGAAAACCGCGGCGGCGGAATTACGGTACGATCCTGTGAAAGGGACCTTAGAGAACGCCGGTACTTAACAATCGGACTGTCTGAAAGCCAGTTCGAGAGTTTAGTTCCGCTGCGTTCGATCAGAGCGAGAGCGCGTCCCCGAACAGGATAGTAGCGTAATGGAGCCTTCACACATTTCCATAATAACGTGAACCGTTATGAAAAGCATGCGTTTACCGTTCCTATCTCTTATCCCCCTCTTGCAACTCTTGGTATTTTGGATTATATTAAAAGGAGAATACTTTATATGGAAGAAGGTAAAATTCAATGGCATCCTGCTTTTGTCGCTGCCCTGAAGATAGAATTAATGGAAGATTCAGACATTCTTTCTTATTTAATAGAGCATCCGCTTAACAGGAAACCAATGCTGGTTGACACCATTGTAATTAAAAAGGAAAAGCACAAACAAATCAGGAAAAACATCGGTCACATTTTCCGGGAATACAATATTTTTGAATATAAAGCTCCCGGAGATTCCATGAATGTTAACGATTTCTATAAAACCTATGCTTATGCCTGTTTTTATCAGGCAGACACAACAAAAACAGAAGAAATCAATCCTGATGAAATTACTATAACATTAGCTTGTACACATTATCCCCGTCACCTGATAGAGCATCTTATATCGGTTCGTGGATTAACCATAACCAAATACGCTCCTGGTATTTACTATGCTGCAGGTACACCACAATTATTTCCCATTCAGATTCTTGTGATTCCTCAACTCTCTCCCAGAGATAGTTATTGGATGCAAAAGCTGAGAAATGATTTAAAATCAGGAGGAGAAATTCGGGATCTTCTTGAAATTTATGAAGATAAAAAAAATAATGATCTATATCAGGCTGTTATGGAAGTAGTTGTTCGTGCAAACCAAAAGGAAATGGAGGTTGAAAAGAAAATGTGTCAGGCTTTAAAAGAACTATTTGCTGATGAATTTGAGAAATGTGCAGAAGAGGCACGGTTAAGAGGACATAACCAGGGTATT
>JAUNPP010000144.1 GCA_030536685.1 Lachnospiraceae bacterium | reverse complement strand
TGAAACGTGTCTGAAAAGTGCCTGGAACGTGTCTGAATGGAAAAAGCAGCCAGCCTGTACTCAGGCCAGAAGACTGCGCACCATCGCACCATCAAAAACAACACGTTCCACATGGTCTACTTCGATCTGATAAAGAGCGTTGGCTGCGATATGTTCTGCCGCCTGTTCCAGATCACGGATACCGCTTGTGTTTGCAAACTGCTCGATTACAGCGTCAAGAGCTTCTTCTGTCACGATACATTCTTCTTCACGCAGACCCATACGTTTCAAAACCTTAGGCAGAGCGAATTTTGAAAATATAATTTTCTTTTCATCTGATGTGTAATCCGGGATATCAATCACCGCAAAACGTGACATCAGAGGTGCGCTGATCTGGTCTTTGTCATTGGCTGTTGCGATCGGATACACACCTACAGTCGGAATCATACATTCCATGTAGTTATCCGTAAAGCCAAGGTTGTCAAGCAGGGTCAGCAGAACGTCTGCAGGGTTTCCATTTCCCTTTCCGGATGCAGCCTTGTCAAGCTCATTGATGATAAAGACAAGATTGGATTCTCCTGCCATGGAAAATGCCTCCATGATAATTCCCGGCTTTGCATTTGCATAGATTCTGGAGCTGCCGGTCAGCTGTTCCGGGTCATTGATGGAACTCATATCGAGAGTTGTCCACGGCAGCTTGAGAATACGGGCAACCGCATAAGCAATCTGGGATTTTCCGGTTCCCGCAGGGCCAACCAGCAAAAGACCGTATGCGGGAAGCGTATGGGTACGATTGATCTGTATGATTGTTTCAATAATACGCTGTTTTACACGTTCCATACCATACAGCTCTTCATCCAGGATCCGGCGTGCCTCTTTCGGATCGATTGCTTCAAAATAATTGTTTTTCCACTGGATATTCATCATAATGGAAAGCGCACGCTGCGCATGGCGCCTTTCTTCAGGGGAAACCTCATGAGAGCGCGCAACCGCAAGGTTTCTCCGTGCCCAAAGCTGGATATTATCCGGCAGAGTTCTTCCGGCGCAGGTCATAAAATCGGTGATACTCTGCAGACTGGTCAGCTTCATATCGTCGCCCATTTCATCCAGATCTTCGTCGCTGTGTTCCTCAGACGGCGCATTGCTTGCCAGTAATCTTTCAATCATAAACTGCAGAAATCCATCCTCTGCTGAAAGCTTGGTTCCGCCGCCAAATGCAATTTCACGAATCTTATAAACCGCATATCCATCCTTCTGGTTCTCACCGGATAAACGCACATTGATATGATTTTCACCAAGCCAGCGGAGCAGACCTGTAAATCTGGCGTCTACACGCAGAATATCTGCGCTGACCGTTCCATCATCCTCCTTAAATTCAAAGGTTGTCTGTTTTTTGGGATTTGTAAAAACACCACAGGAATGATGTTTCCATCTCCGTTTGGAATTTGACAAAAGCAAAATCGGCTTTTCAGGTGAAGTTTCTTTTTCATTGGAACGAAATGTCGTATATGTGCACTCCGAATCTTTTTTATCGTTGGGTATGTCACTAAAATCAAATACCGGCATAATCTATACTCCTTTAATGTTTTTTATCCTGTACCACTTATAGAAATGGGGATCTTATCGAATTCCAGGATAAATTTCCACACGCATTATATCATATTTTCTGTCTTGTTAACAGATAAGAAAATACAAAAACAAAGAACAGGAACCGATTTTTATGGTATACTGTTTGGAACTGGCGTACAGCCTTTTTAATCTTTGCAAACCACTAAAGGAGAATTTATGAACAAGATCCTTCTGCTTGAAGAAGAAGCTGATATGCAAAATACCCTCTGCATTTTGCTTTCACGCTCCGGCTATGAAGTTTTTCCTGCCCAGAATGAGACAGAAGCCTTTTCTTTTCTTTCGCAAAAGCCGGATCTGATCATCCTGAACATCACGTTTTATGGACTTTCCGGTTTTGATATCTGCCGAAAGATCCGCGGGGATTACGAATGCAATATTCCCGTTTTATTTCTGTCAGCGTCAGATTCCATAGAATTAAAAAAAGAAGGGATGGAATCCGGAGGTGATGATTATCTTGCCCGGCCGTTTTATGATCAGGAGCTTCTGATACGAATCTCTGCCCTGCTGCGCCGCTACCAGGTTTACTGCGGTAAGGAAAAGAATCTGGAAACCTGGCTGATTGCCGGGGATTTAAAGCTCAGCGAGCAGTACAATGACGTCTTTTTAGGAAACAAACGCATCGATCTTCCCGAGATTGAATACCGCATGCTGCGCCTTTTCATGCAGCACCGCAATAAGATTTTTTCAATCCAGAATCTTTACGAAACCATCTGGAATGAACCTTTTTATCATTCCTGTGCCAATACCGTTATGGTTCATATCCGCAAGCTCCGCCTCAAGATCGAGAAGAAACCAGGAAAACCGCTTTATATTCAAACCGTCTGGGGGCGCGGTTACCGGTTCTGTGTCTGAAATTGCAAACTTGCTCTATAGTTTCAGGAATTTATTTACATTTTTTCACAATTCAGTTACATTCTATAAGATTTTTTTAAGAAAAACTTATAGAACAGACAATTAGATTAAATAACCATAAACTTAAGAAACTGTTAAGAAATGCCTTTTATGCTTTTGTTCAACAGCAGATGCATAAGAGGCATTTTTGTGCATTTTGGAATATCTGCTGAATAGACAACTTACTCAGGAGGTTTTTCAACTAATGAAAAATGTACTTGAATATGTGGAACAGGCTGCTGCCGAACATCCGCATAACGTTTTCATCGCTGATGAAAATCATGAACTGACCGGAGAAGCCCTGCTTTCACAGGCAAGACGAATCGGAACCTGGCTGATTCAGAAGGGTTCTCAAAAACAGGTATCTCGCTCCTCCGGATTTTTTCAAAAACCAATTGCCATCTATATGGATAAAAGCCCTGCCTGCGCAGCTGCCATGCTTGGCGTTGTCTACAGTGGCAATTTTTATGTAATTCTGGATACAGCACAGCCGGCTGACCGAATTTTGCTGATTCTGAACACGCTGAAACCAGCGGCAATTTTAACAGACTCTGCTCATTTTGCAGATGCAGGCGGGCTGATTTCCCCTTCTGCGTCTCCTGAAGAAGAAACGGAGCCTTTCATTTTCTGTTTGGAGGAAGCTCTTACACAGGAGGAAGTTCCTTCCCTGCTTTCACAAATCCGCCGGCAAACAACGGATACGGATTTGCTGTATGTATTGTATACCTCCGGCTCAACCGGTGTACCTAAAGGAGCGGTCATCAGCCATCGCGCGGTCATCGCTTACACGCACTGGGTGATAGAAACCTTTCACATTGATGAAACGGTGATCTATGGAAGCCAGACTCCTTTTTATTTCAGTATGTCCGTAACCGATCTGTACAGTACTCTGTTTACCGGAGCACGGCTGCAGATCATTCCCAAAAAATATTTTTCGTTTCCCACTATGCTGATTGATTATCTGAATCAGTACAAGATCAATACGCTGTACTGGGTTCCTTCCGCTTTGGGAATCGTTTCCAGCTGGGATACATTTGCATACAAAATGCCTGGCTTCTTAAAAAATATCATGTTTGCAGGAGAAGTAATGCCTGTAAAATGTTTGAATTACTGGCGAAGCTATCTGCCGGATGCAGTTTTTTCCAATCTTTTCGGCCCGACGGAAACAACCGATATCTGCACCTGGTATACCGTCAATCGTGAATTTGCAAACGATGAGAGCCTTCCGATCGGACATGCCTGCGGCAACTGTGATTCCTTTGTCGTATCAGAAGATGGTACAAAGATCGAGCCTTCTGATACGGAATCAATCGGTGAGCTCTATGTCCGGGGTTCCTTCCTCTCCTGCGGATATTACCAAAATCCTGAAAAAACGACAGAGGTTTTTGTACAGAACCCGCTACAAAAAGATTACCCGGAGACCGTTTATAAAACAGGCGATCTTGTCCGATATAATTCCTTTGGAGAACTTCTTTATATCGGACGCCGTGACCTGCAGATCAAGCATATGGGCTACCGTATCGAGCCCGGTGAGATTGAAACAGCCTGCAACGGACTTGAGACGGTTGAAACCAGCGTCTGCATTTACGATGAAAAAACGGACCAGATCATCATTTTCTACCAGGGAAAGGGTAGCCCGGAGGAAATCGGCTCTCTTCTGCAGAAAAAACTGCCGCATTATATGTGCCCGCAGAAAATTGAAAAACTGCGCCAGATGCCGCATAATGCCAACGGAAAGACTGACCGCAAGGCATTGAAAAAGATGATTGGCAACATTACTAAATAAACAGCTTTCAAGATAAGCAGCTTTCGAGATAAGCAGCCGCCCATGAAGCGGAGAATGGAGATTTTTATTATGGAAACAATTCTTAAAATTTTAAATGAAGTGAAACCCGGCGTTGATTTTACAAAGGAAACAGATCTGGTAAACCGCCAGATTCTGACTTCTATGGAGATCATGCTTTTAACCAGTGAATTAAATGAAGCTTTTGATATTGAAATTACGCTTCCCTATATTGTTCCGGAGAATTTTTCTTCAGCAAAGGCCATTTATAATATGATTCTGAAAATCGAGGAGGAAGAGTAATTGCAGTATAACACATGGCTTTATCTGCTCGCTTTTCTTCCGCTTACGCTGGCAGCCTATTATCTGCTGCCGCTGCGTCTGCGCTATCTTGCGCTTCTGGCTGCCAGTATTGTGTTTTATACGATTTCCTGCGGCAGCCGGATTTTGATTCTCATTGGCAGTACCCTGGTGATCTACATCACAGGATGTCTGCTTGAACAGATATCTGAAAAATTTCAGGAGAAGAAAAAAGAGCTCTCAAAGGACGAGCGAAAGCTTTTAAAAAAGCAGGTTGAACATCAGAAGCGTCTGCTTCTGACTTTCTCCTGCCTGCTGCTGGCCGGAATTTTAGTTCTCACCAAATATCTGAATTTCTTTTGTAGTAATTTAAATATTCTGTTTGAACAATTAAAAATTTCAGCACATATTCCTGCTTTTCATTTTCTGATGCCGCTTGGAATTTCTTTTTACACCCTGTCGGCGATCAGCTATCTGACCGATATCTCCCGCCAGGGGGCGAAAGCGCAGAAAAATTTTCTCAAGCTTCTGCTGTTTCTGATGTTCTTCCCTGTCATTGTGGAGGGACCGATTTCCCGTTATTCAAAGCTCGGAAATCAGCTTGAGGAGGGGCATTCTTTCCAGTACCAGTCGTTCTGCATGGGACTTCAGCTTATGCTGTGGGGACTTTGCAAAAAGGTATTGATTGCCGACCGCATGAACCGCTATGTGAAATATGTTTTTAACTCTTATGAAAACATTCCTTCACCGGTCATTGCGCTGGGAATCTGCTGCTATACGTTCCAGATCTACATGGAATTTTCCGGCTGTATGGATATTGTTACCGGCAGCGCGCAGCTTTTTGGAATTGAGCTTGAGAAAAACTTCCAGCGCCCGTTTTTTTCCAAAAACGTCAATGAATTCTGGCGCAGATGGCATATCACACTGGGCAGCTGGCTGAGAGATTACATTTTTTATCCGATTTCCATCAGTCATCCGTTTCAGAAGCTGAGCAAAACTGCCAGAAAACATCTGCCGGTTTACTATGCTTCCGCACTTCCTATGATTGCTGCTCTGTTTGCAGTCTGGTTCGGCAACGGAATCTGGCATGGGGCAGAATGGAAATACATCGTATATGGTTTATATTATTATGCAATCGTCGTTTTGGGGATGCTCCTTGAACCGGCGTTTCAAAAAGCAGCTCTGGCATTTTCCATCAACCGGGAAAGCGTCTGGTATCACAGATTTCAGATTTTCAGAACCTTCTGTCTGGTCAACCTGGGAATGCTGATTTTCCGCGCCGACAGTCTTACGAAGGCCGCCGAAATGTTTCGGGCTCTGCTTTTTAACGGATTTTCCACAAAAGAAACGATGTCAGAAGCGCTGCTTGGACACGGAGCCGGTGTTTTGGAATGGACGCTCCTTTTAGCGTTCCTGCTGCTGGTTCTGTTTATCGGGATCTGTCAGGAAAAGGGAATCCATATCCGCGAGACCATTGCCTCCTGGCCTGTATTCTGGCGTTTTGGACTCTATCTGACCACAATCTGCATTGTTGTCACCGCAGGTGCATACGGAGTCGGATTTGGACCAGTTGATTTTATTTATGCACAATTTTAACCGGAGGTTTTTATAATGCAAACAAACTTATCCGTTCATCAGAAGAAAAATTTTGTAAAAACAGCTGTATTTCTCCTGATTCTTTTTCTGATGCTGAAATTTTTCTCTGATCTTTCCCTTTATCTGAACCGAAACCCCGACCCTCTGCTTCATTCGGATTCTCATGGAATCCTTGCTGAGCCTAAGGATAGTATTGACGTGGTTGCGATTGGAAACAGTAATGTGCGAAGCGGAATAACGCCTTTGAACTGGTGGAACGAATACGGCTTTACCGGGTATACATGGGGAGAAGCCAGTCAGCGTATTTATAACTCCCGTTTTTACCTGCAAGAAATTTTTAAAAAACAGTCGCCGAAGCTTGTCCTGCTTGAGGCCAGCTGCTTTTTCCGGGATTCTTCTCTGGCAGAAGAACTTGACAGCATTGTAAGGGCCAATATTTCAAATTATTTTCCTGTTATCATGTATCATCATAACCTGATGAAGCTGACCTCCTTCGATCCCGAGATATTTCACAGCCCTGCGCGCTCGCTGCCGAAAGGATACCGTTTCAGCAATAAACACAAGGCCAGCAAGGACAGCAAAAGCTATATGTCCAAAAGAACTTTAAAGGAAAACACGCATACGCTGCATCCTCTGGTAAAACAGGAAATCCTTAAAATCAGACAATTGTGTGAAGATAACAATGCCCAGCTGCTTATTCTGACACTGCCTTCAACCGGCGACTGGAATTTAAAGTACCATAAACTTGTGAATCAGTTCTGTACAGAAAACAAACTGGATTTTCTCGATATGAACAAGCGGAAAATCCTTCATTCCATGCATTTCAGCTGGAAGTATTACACACGTGACCGCGGCATCCACCTGAACTACGAAGGCGCCAGCACGGCAACCTCTTACCTCGGTAATTACCTTACCGAAAACTACCAGCTTCCCGATCACAGAAATGATAAAAACTATCAGCAGTGGAATGAAGATTTCGACCAATTTCTTGCATTGATCCGCAATGCAGATGAAACTGAAATACAGTAGAAAAACTGATAAGCATTACCCGGGCGCTGTCTCTTCCGGCTGAAATACCAGATTTCAAATTCCGTATAGTAAACAGCGCCTTACTGCCTGCTTCGCAATAACAAGCAATGAACACTTGTATTTAAGGTCATGGCTGATTTCTCTAAGTTGACAATTCAATAAATTCCATATATAATTTTTTACTACATCAGTAAGATTTGGAAGTCAAGGGTTTTTTATTTTCTATTAAATATACATTTTGATTTTACCATTTACATGACTTCCAAAGCATGGTTGATACGCTGCGGAAGAATTGCTTTGTAATCTGACAGCACAGAACGATAGAGGCACAAACCGGGAAATAAATCTGCTATTTACTTCTCGGTTTTTATGACTCTGACGATGATAATATCCGGCATTTCTTTATTGAAATAGCATTCTTCGTAAAATCCGTCAATGACA
>JAUNPP010000143.1 GCA_030536685.1 Lachnospiraceae bacterium | reverse complement strand
GATTCGCTCGTACATGGGTTATGTACCAGAAATGCCGTCTATTCGGTTGTCAAAGTTCCATCGAAGGGGAAAAACTTGTCCTTCTATTAACACTGACAAAAAGAGCAAAAAACAGGCGCTTCAAACGAAACTTTATCAAAAATATTTTGCTAACTGTTTCAGTCCACGGCGGATGCTGTCACGGACGCGGCTGGGATCAACGCCCTCTGCTCCGGCAATCTCTTTTACCGTCATTCCCAGATAATACCGGGCATAAATTCTTTTTGCCTGTTTCTCCGGTAAATCCATCACAGCGGAGTAGAGCTGCTCACGGAGCTGCTTTTCCTCCAGAAGCATCTCCGGTGTCTGCGGCTTTCGCAGGATTGCGTTTTCAATTCCATTCTCGCAGTCCAGGGAATACTGCGCCTTATAGCGATACATCTTTCGCTCATAGGCTGCTTCAGCTCGCTCGTCAGCCTGAAACACCGCCTGCACCTCATCGGTTACTTCCAAAAAGGCATCGGTTTTATAAATATCGGGATACAGGTCCCGAAGATTGATTTTCTGCACTATGTACCTCCATTTCGATTCACGGGTGGTCAACGAGTGAATCGAATGGAGGCGGGGAGCGGCAGCGGGGCCGCTCGGGGACATTCGGCAAAAAACGACAAACAAAAACGTCAGTCTCCCATTGCAGGAAACTGACGCAGCAAAAAAGGTCATTATTATTCCGGTTTGCATAGCATGATAATGCCGGAAGGTTGCCGTACTTCCCCGGAGGGGGTGCTACGCTTTTTTTAGCTGGTGGAGATCATGAGAACTTTGAAATAGTAAGACAAACATAGCAGCATCCTCCTAAATGCCGCCATGTTAATTGCAAGAAAATTGTTGTTTTACTGTTTTTAACAAAAAACGGCGGCCTTGATTTCTCAAAGCCGCCAAAAATGGGTTGGGCATATCAATAGAGTTGCTGTACGACGGCTTTTTTTCTTTTACCGTCATGCGGCAACATCTTCTCTTTTTTTATAATTATACTCGAAAAACATTAGATTACCGTAAGTCAAACAAAAGGAATATATAAGCGTTCAACAAAAAATGACAACTCATGCAGTTTGACGCTATAAAAGCAGAGTAAGCAAATCCCTGAAATAACAGGTTGCTAACGATAGGTATGTGTCGCAAATATTTTATCAAACCCGAATAAATGTGGCATGAGTAAATCACGCAATCTTTTTTGCGTGATTTACTCATGCCCTTTTTTCCCCTGTTCGCTATACTGTTAGCGTACTACGAAAGGAGCGAACAATTATGAGTACATTATTACAGGTAAACGACATAACCAAAATCTATCAAACCCAGCCCAAGCCGGGGCTGGATCATGTTTCCTTTGATGTGATGCAGGGAGAGTTTCTTGGCATCATGGGTGCCTCCGGTTCTGGTAAAACAACACTTTTGAATGTGCTTTCCACTATTGACACACCCACAAGCGGCAGCATCAATATGGGAAACATCAAGATTCAGGAGCTGAATCAAAGGCAGGCAGCCGATTTTCGCAAAGACAATCTTGGCTTTATTTTTCAGGAGTATTTCCTGTTGGACAGTCTGACTGTACAGGAAAATATTGCTGTCCCCCTGACCTTACTGCACAAAGGCGCAAAAGAGATTGACAAAAAAGTGGTGGAGCTTGCGGAGTTATTCGGAATTGCTTCACAGCTGAAAAAATATCCCAGCGAGTTATCCGGCGGCCAGCGCCAGCGTGTTGCGGCTGCCCGTGCAATGGTAAAACGCCCGCCGCTGATTTTTGCAGATGAGCCAACGGGGGCATTGGACAGCAGCTCGGCAACGGAACTGCTCTTTGCACTCTCAGAGGTCAATCAGACTTTGGGAACCACCATTTTAATGGTAACCCATGACCCGTATGCGGCAAGTTATACGGATCGCATCCTGTACTTTAAGGACGGACATATTATTTCTGAATTGAAGCGGTGCAAGGATAATTCATAATTCCCACCTCCTTTAGCCTACAATTTTTCCATCCTCAATCCGCACAATACGGTCTGCGAGTTGGGCAATCTCGTTATTATGTGTAATCATTACAATGGTCTGATTAAATTCTCCGCTGGTACGTTTCAAAAGCCCTAACACATCGGCACTGGTCTTGCTGTCGAGATTTCCAGTCGGTTCATCAGCAAGGACAATCGCTGGCTTTGTAATTAAAGCTCGTGCAATCGCTACACGCTGCTGTTGACCGCCGGAGAGATTGTTTGGCATATTATCCAGCTTATCTTCTAAAGCCAGCATATACACAACTTCGTCCATAAATTTCTTGTCCACGGTATCACCATCCAGTTCCACAGGCAGAACGATGTTTTCATATACATTCAAAATCGGAACCAGATTGTAGTTTTGGAAAATAAACCCTATGTTACGACGGCGGAAAATTGTCAATTCATCATCATTCTTTTTCGCAAGTTCTTCCCCCCGCACAATCACGCTACCGGAAGTGGGGGTATCAAGTCCTCCCATCATGTGGAGCAACGTAGACTTTCCGCTGCCGGAAGTTCCAACTACTGCAACAAATTCTCCCTGTTCCACAGTAAAATTCACACCATCAAGGGCACGAGTAATGTTTGGTTCTGTGCCGTAATACTTCTTTAAGTCGATTGTTTGTAAAATGCTCATATTCAAATGCTCCTTTCAAGGCTTTCTACCTGTTGATGAAGTCATTGTAAACCACAAATGTTACACAAATGTCCGAGGTAGGAAAATTTTTTATCGAAAATCGGGGTGAAATGTTACAACGCTCGGACATTTCAAAAAAAGTGGCTGTATCTTACCTGATAGGAAGCATAATAGAAAATTCCGAACCTTGTCCCGGCTCTGAAACGACTTTGATATAGCCGCCCTGCCTTGTCACAATCTCACGAGCCAAATACAAACCTATCCCCACGCCTTGTTGCTCATGTACTTCTTCCTCCCGGTAGAAACGCCGAAAGATGGATGCCTGATTGCTTTCAGGAATGCCCTTTCCGGTGTCGGTAACTTTGACCTCTACATACATTTCCCATTGAACCACCGATACAGAAATCTTTCCTCCCGATGGGGTGTACTTTACCGCATTGTCCAACAGATTGAAAAGGGCTTCGCTTGTCCACTTGCTGTCATGGGAGATTGTCAAATCTCCCGGGCAGTCCACAGATACAGCAATTTCTTTTTTCTCTGCGGCATATACAATACCGCTCATGGCTTGTGCAAGCGTATGGAATAAGCTACTGTCTTTCTTTTCTAATCGTATCGCTCCGGTTTCAAGTCGGGAAGTTTTAACCAGTGCTTGGAAAAGAAAATCCAGTTTATCAGTCTGACTGCGTATGCCTTTCAAAAAATCCATCCGTTCTTCTTCAGAAACATGCTTTGTTAAAAGGGTGTCAGTTACCATTTGCAAATTGCTAACAGGCGTTTTGACTTGATGGGAAATATCAGACACCAGAATTTGAAGCTCCTGTCGTTCCATATCCACCTTGCGCCGGTTCTCCTGCATAATCTCATACAGCCGGATTAAACGGTGGTTGATACGGGCAAAAAGAGTTTCACTGTCATCCGATTTTTGTAATTCCTCGTTCCCATCAATCATGTTGTCCAACGTCCGACACAAATCAGAAGTAAAAAGAGAAAGTCGTTTTCCAAAAGACAGCACCAATAGCCAAATCCAGAAAAATGCACAGAGTGTCAATGTTCCACCTGCTATGAAAATTCGTATATCCTGCATGATACTGCCGAGAATACCAGTAAGCACCAGCATAGAGAGAACCATGCCAGCAATAACCAGTCTACAAATTTTCTTAGCAGAGAGGTTATTCAAATTCATTTCTTTTCGCCTCCTGTCCATTGATAGCCCATACCGTAAACCGTCTTGATATAGGTGTCACCATCCGCTTCAATCTTGCTGCGAATCCGACTGATAGAAGTTGTAAGGGTATGTTCATCTACATATTTTTCGTCAACATCCCACAGCTTTTCCAAAAGCTGCTGGCGGGTAAGTACCTGCTTTGGATTTCTAAGGAAAAGGTTCAGCATTTTATATTCCATTGCGGAAAGCGTCAATGTTTTCCCGTTCAAACTGGCAGACTGCTCCGAAAAATCAAGAAACAAACTGCCATCCTCGTAAATATCCTTAGCTGGTTTGTGATGTTCCAGCATGGCAAACATGGCTTTGATTTTCCGTTGCAAAGCACCAATCGAAAAAGGTTTCGTGATGTAATCTACTGCACCAGCTTCATATCCACGTATTTGGTCGCTTTCCTGATCGTTGGCAGTCAGAAATATAACCACCGTGTCTGGATGCTCTGGCTTGATAAGGCGGCATAGTTCATAACCGTTCCCGTCTGGTAAATTTATATCCAGCAATACCAAATCAAAAATGTTTGTTTTCAATGATTCAGCAGCTGACCTTGCATTCAGAACAGAAGTTATGTTGTAACCGTCCGATGCCAGATTGTAAGCAAGGGTTTTATTCAAAAGGTTGTCATCCTCGACAATTAAAATCCGTTTCATATCGTCACTTCCTTTGCTTTTTGCAGATAGTATAACAGGTAAATGTCCGCGAAATGTTACAGCGGGCAGTTTTTTCAAAAAAAGTTTCACCCTTATTATAAGTTCATTTTTATAGCGGCACAAGTTTATCCTCTTTCACCCGTCGCAAAATCAGTATAATCATACCTTTTTATCAGCACAATAAGGTTATTCCTTTGTGAGAATCGGAACGATACAATATCATTGAGGTGAATGATTATGCCGATTGATGATTTAACCGCTTTGGGTCAAAAAATGCGGGAGGCCCGAAAGAAAAAAGACCTGACGCAGCAGGAACTTTCAGATCAAAGTCATGTTTGGTAAAGCGTTTGGCAAACTCCACTCCCAGCCGGTTGGCTTCTTCTGCGGTGATTTCGCCGGGACGGAAGGACTGCCGGACATGATAGGCAATCACATCGTCTTTTCCCCGCACTCGCCCGGTGGCGGCGATGTACTGACGCTTCGCCAGCAAAAACTCGGCATCGGCCACCCGGCTGTCACATTCATAGCCGGTGATCAATTTGCCGAGGTCTGTCTTTTGTGGGTTTGCTACATATTCGATGATGTCGCTGATTGCCTGACCCTCGCTGCGGCCTTTGCCAACGTGCAGCGGCATGATGCGTGTGGTTGCCATGACAAGACCTCCTCTCAAAAAAACAACGACCTGAAAACAGGCCGTTGTTGGTTATTCAAATAGTTCATCCTCTATGAAATCTTCGTCTGCTTCATCCTCGTCAAACCGAGTTGGAGCAAATCGCATTGCATACTGTTCTTCTGCAAGCGCCCGGATGTCCGGGTTCTTATCATGTGTTTTCTTTTTTAACCATGAAATCTGTTCCTTTGAAAGCCGCCAGGGAAGGCTCAGCAGTCGGTTTATCGTCATCATTTCAGACTTTTTTTCCGGTGGCAACGAGGCGCAGGCTTTGCAGATATGTGCTGCATGACCTTTCCCCGAAAACTTCTCATTCGCTTTGTATTCTCCACAGATTTTACAGTAATGCCCTCGCTTCTTCATCATCTCATATTCTCTTACTGTTCAAAAATTCTACTAATTCATAGACTGTTGTTACCGGATTACTGTCACGGCAAAGCACTGCAACATGATCCCTGCTTAATCGTTCCACCCGTTCTTTTGCGGATTGAACGGCCTCTGCCTGATGTCCCTGCAATTCTTCAAAAACATCCACGCTTTTTCCGTAATTCTCCAGATACCCTTTACTCTTTAAGATGTCGATCACCGCAGCAGAGTCCTTCAAATATCCATTTCTTTTTTCAAAATGGAGCAAATACCAATATTCAAAGGCCGGATTAGAATATGCGATTTTATACCCGTGCTGCTCTGCATACAGAACTGCCGCCTGAAGCTCTGAATCCTTATTGTCGTCGCAGTCAAATACACACCAAAGCTGATCTCCGTCCTTCGGATAATAATCCGCTTGAGAAATTAAAGACTTTGCGTGTTTCACCAAATGCTCAGCTGCCTTGTGCTTGGACGAAATCGGTATAATGTCCACCAGGCAATTCCGTGAGCGGAAATGTTTGAAATAAAGTGTTTCTGTTTCCTTTCCCTCACAGATAATGTAGATGATCGGTTTACGCTTACGTCGTGCAGCTTTGTTGGGATCATACTCTTTTCTCATCTTGCTCACCTGGCGTCACCTCCGATAAAAGGAACCGCACCAAACCGTCCCTGGAGATACCCCTTACGCACATTTTCTCCTTTTCTTGGTGAGAAAGAGGACAGCGAGTAAAGCTCTGTTGCACAAGTCCTGTCGTTCTTTTCTGCAAACCAAATCTGATCCCTGCGGAAAAAGTTCAGATCGAGCAGCATTGCGTCATGTGTTGTAAAGATCAACTGCGCTCCCTTTGTATTGATAGCCTTATCCTGTACCATTTCAATTAACCGCCTGGTCAGGAGGGGATGAAGGCTGTCTTCAATTTCATCAACGACTAAAAGCGCACCGTTATCAAGCGCCTGCAGCCATCCTCCAATTCGAGCGAAAAAGTGCTGCGTACCGGCAGACTCCTGCTCCATGAAAAGCTGGAAGTATTCTGTTGTCCCATCCTCGTTAATGATTCGATGTGTTGTCGTAATAACCGGTACTTTTCCCGAACTATTCTTGATTACAACATCGGTGATGCCAAGGTCAGCAAGCAGCAATTCCTTTAGGATACGCGCCTTTTTATCATCACCACTGACAATCTGAGCAACCGTTTCTGAGGCAGCCGGTTCTTCATCCATCAGAAAAGTCAGCTTTTCAAGGAACCACCGATAGGCATTTTCCGTCTGCGGAAGATTCCAGTCATTGGAGGATACCAGATAAAGCTTATTATCCGGTGTCCGGTTGCTGAGCGTCATTTGCTCATTTACATTTTCACGGAACTCAAATGCTCCATCTTCTCTGGAAAAAATCAAAGCCTCCCGGCCATTTGGCCAGTGAAAAAGATACTCTTTATAGATCTTCCTGGCGTCAAAAGAGAAACCGTAGGTATAACGAATCCCTTGATAAATAAAGACAATCTCAAAGGTAGTCGGTTGCTTCATGCCGCCGAATGGCTCCCACGGGAGCTTTTGTCCCTTAGATGCCTTTGCCGCATTGCCTACCACCATTTCCCGCATTGTCATCATCGCGTGCAGCACATTGCTCTTTCCGGCAGCATTGGCACCGTAAATTGCAAGTGCAGGCAGCAAAGTCTTTTTTTCGTCTGGATGAAGCAGATATTCCTCAAACGACTTGTCCTTGGAGGCCGCAAAGCTAATCACGGCACTATTCTTGATTGACCTGTGATTTTCAACTGTAAACTGAATCAACATAAATGAATACCTCCTATTCACAGTATTCGCCTTTTCAGTCATCATTATAACAGTTAAAAATGCTCAGGTCAATATTTGTTGATTGATTTTGCGGTTTTTATGCAGAAATCTTAATTAAATTTCTTTCCGACCCTTTTCAGTTCTTTTCTCAACGCCATCGGATTTCAGAGAAATTTTGAAAACTGTGAATTACATCATGAGTAGTGAACCCATACATGAAGCCACACATGAAACCACACATGATCTTCCTCTAACGGAGAAACAGATTTTGCTGTTAAATTTTTGTGTTGAAAATTCTCAATCTGACAACCTTTGAACCGTTCCCTAAAAATCCGGCAATCTCAAAG
>JAUNPP010000142.1 GCA_030536685.1 Lachnospiraceae bacterium | reverse complement strand
AAAATCTTCAATGCCCGCTGCATCAAGCGGCTTCATCTTACCAATGTCAGCCTGATAAGCTTTCAATGTACTGACAATCTCCCGGAACTGCTGGGTCTGGTCCGCTGTGCCGGAGAAAATATCCTTGTACTTGCCCGCCATCTCCTGATAGATGGAATCCAACTCAATCCCCGGTTTATTCGTGACAAACTTACCGGCTGCGGCCTTCCGCATATCATCCCAATCTTTGCCCAGATCTGATTTTACGATATCCGGAATCTTAATTTTGCCCAGCTTCTGAAAGTAATTGTAGAAATCATCATAGATTCCCATACGCTGTTGGATGATATTTGCATTTGTCTCCACAACCTTCCCCAGATAATTCATGGTAGACAGAAATGCCGGATTTTCCGTTCCGCTTCTTGCTTCACCCACGCTCATACGGAATAACGATTTTGACAGGCTCTTTATCTGTTTCTGCGCATCCTTACTCTTGATATTGAAGCTGTTAATCAGATTTGTTGCCAGCTCCTCACCCAGATTCTTTCCGGCAGAGGCCAGACCGCCTGATTTTGCCATATCCTGTACGGCCTTTAACAGTTCCTTGTCTATCTCCCCGGTCAGTTTAATTTTCCCAATTCCAGCGGCTTCAAGTCTCTTCTGTAACACCTGAATATCTGCTGCAATCTGCTTCTCACTGGCGGAGAGATTCAACCCCGCCAGCAGTTCTAATGTTGTATTTGCCATTCAATGTCCTTTCTTATTTAAAAATCCGTTCTTCTCCGGCAATTCTCAGCCGGATAGGAAAATGCGTCTGCTCAAACTTACGATACCGATAAACGCCCCATTCTATGTAGTGGGTCCCTTCCCGATAGCCAAAATACGGCACGTTTTGGAATGCTCCGTGTGTCTGCCATCCTTCATTAAGAAGGACTTCCACATCCGCCGGTAAGCCGTCCAGTCCCGTATGGATGCTGCCTTGGTCGAAATATACCTGAACACTCAGCTCATACTTGGTCCCGTTCCGATTGAACCGCGTCCGAACATCTACTTTGATGGAATCCAGCAGCTGCTTCGTTCTGCGGTACATCACCGGTGCATAGTCCATGTATACGTTGTTTAATTCTAGTTTCAGACAATCCGCCAAAAGTCGGGCATGATTGCCCAGTTCAGTCTCCAGTTTCCTGCCATTAGCCAGTCTTAACCGGGAGATGTCAAGATTCTTTAACTGGTTCTGTATCTGCTGATTCATTCTGCGTCCTTTCTACTACTGGGCCATCCATTACACTGAAAAAATTACTTTTCAGTTTCAAAATGCCGCTTCTCATGCTTTCATATTTCTTAATTTCACTATCAAGATCATCAATGAACCTATTAAAACTAGCATCATTCGTAATTAATAAACATAGCTCTGTCACTTTAATGTTATTGCATATCTGGAAGCATTCTTCCGGGTCTAATTTCGTGAGCTGATTCATCATCATTTGCAATACTGTTTTTGTGTATACTAATGCTTCTTCCTGTGTCATTTCTTCTTCCTGTGTCTGTAAATTTTCCATTATTTTGTCTCCTTTTTGATTTCATCAATACTTTTGTATGCTGCGCCGTTAATAAACTTCCGAATACTCTCAAGATGCCAGCTCGGCAAATCGTAATCACCGTTTATCCAATGATAAAAATGGTGCTTCGAAATACCAATGTAACGTGCAACCGCTTCTCGCTTAATGCCATTTGCCGCAAGATACGCTTTTGTTGATTCTCGCAAATCCATATAAATCCTCCTTTCTGTGTACTTAAAAATGTGGGGCAAAAAAATACTGCCCTTAAAAATGTGGGGTTAAAAAATATATAGCCAGCACCGGAGCCGGAGCTTGTCCGGAAACTGTCATTTTCTGTAATTTCTCTATAGCTTCATCTCCTACGGAAAGCCGGTAAATATTTTCCTTTCATCAGAATCCGAAATACCGCCTCAAAATGATACGATAAATCATCGATTTTAATGAGATGGTGGGGTCCGAAAATGGCCCATTTAGGCCATTAGCTGCTCATATTTGGGCAACCAATGCATCCCTTTCTTTCACGGCAATTCGCCGTATCAAATTTTTCCTCTCATAAGGGGCCGAACTACGCCTTTCAAAAAAGCTCATTTTGAAAGACTAAAATCGCTTGCTAGTTCCCAAAACTACCTGTTTTGAGCATTTTTACACGTTTTCCGGATAAAAACAGTCACTTGCTGGATGGTATTTCACCACCTCTTCGTCTGAATTTCGGACACGCTTATTTCAAAGTAATCCACATCAACTGCCTGTTTCTCCGCAATCACTTTATTTGCAACGATGAGCGCCCTGGCCATAATTTCTTCCGGGGAAGATTCCTCTTGCCCGCTGATGTATCCGCCATTCTTGCGGATGGAAGGGAGAACTTCTGATGTAACCCAATGCTTGAATTGCTTTGCTGTGGGAAGTTTGCTGGATAGAATCAACGAATAAAGACCGGATTCATTAATAACCGTTACGTCCCTTCTTTGACCTGCACTGCCGATTTGACAGACCAGCTTATCATCATCTTCAACATGTTTCTTTAGTGCACCGAACGTGTCAGCATATCCCAACGCAGCCGCCACATCTTTCCCGACGAAGTGCGGTTCTCCGCCAATCATTACCGTCCGTATCTGTCCGAAAGTTTCGTTGTTAAATACTAATAATTCATTCATACTTTTACCTCCAAGAGAGTTTTATTCCGCAAAATATTAGAGATATCGATATCTTTTTCCCGGCACATAGCCGTGATAGTGCTGAGTGCCAGCGGAAGTTCATTGTCGGCCAGCATATTCAATGCCCTTGGCGGAGTGGAAATTCCGCGGCTATCCATGTAATTGGCGATGCGTTTATTCAGATTGATGCTATGCTTGTACAGCAGCTCTTTCTTAAATTCATTCCATGCCGCCGAAAAACGATATTTGGGGTCGCCGCCCAGATTTGAGCCGTAGATGCGAACGAGAGAGTTGATGAGCGGCCGATCCGCCCATTCGAGATTTTTCTGCGCGAGAAGGCTATTCTCTGATTCCTTTACCGTGAGTGATTCTTCCAGTTCCTTCTTTTCTTCATATTCTTCAATCCAGCGCTTTGCCCGCGCGACCGGGTCTGCAATCATGTAAGAATCCTGCTTTGCGCCCATTGAGTAAGAACCGGTTTGCCGGAGAGCTGGAAGGAGTTCATCAAATACCCATTTTTCAAAGCGTTCCGCAGATGGTAGTTTACTGCGGACAATAAGTCTATAGATGTCTCCTTCGGGAATTATCTTAATCTCTTGTAATCCACCTGCCGTAAGGTAGCGTTGTTTCAACGCCCCCTTGCAATGTCTAGTGATGGCATCTTTAGGGATTGTATAGCCTAGTGCCACAGCAACATCATTTGCCACGAAGTACGGTTTCCCATCAATCATCATTGTTCTCACCTGGCCAAATTCCTCATTGTTAAATGTTAGTAGTTCATTCATATTATTCATTCCTCCAAATTATTTTTTTGCGGAAAACCGGTTTCTCGGTCCGGCCCGCAGTGATTTTCGTGTAATAGTTTAATGTACCCCCGGTCCAGCTTACATTTTCGCCGCCGATTTCGCTTTATTTTCCCCGTGGCATATAAATTACCGCCCTAATGGTTTTCGCCCGGAATTGATGTAAAAAACGTCGAATGGAATCAGCGTGTGGAAGATGCCGCTGCCGGAGTGAATGGGGATTTTTCCCGCGGGCCGAGAAAAAGAATTGTGGATGATGCGATGGAGGAATGAAAATCTATTTATGTCTTACGAAGAATTTTTCGGAAGCTGAATTTCTGTCCGAAAACGAGTGACGTTTCTTATTTCCAAAAATGGAAGAAAGTAAAAGCTTTCTCTATATCGAATGAATCTAATAATTCCATCGCTATAAACGATGGTATATTTCCGTAATCCAAATCCAATAGATGTAATCTGGACAAAGGATTTTTTATGTGATTTCCGCCTCTGATGTGCTAGGCGAAGAAGTTACCGCTGAATGCTATCTAAGCCGGAATCGGGATTAAAAACATCGTATGGACCGGAGATTGAAATTGAATGGCTGCTGGAGCTTATGAATTTTTCCTGCGTTCCAACAAAAAGGAAGTAGCTATTGTTTTCTCCAGAATGAAGTCATGAATCATTACCCCGTAAAGGTTATGACATTTTTGCCCCCATACACTGTAGTCACTATTCGTTGACAGTCGGCCCTCGTCCCAGTCGGCGAAATCTTCCGGCGGGAGAGACGAGCGATTCTCCACAATGAATTTTTCCCGCTCATACTGTTTGCCGGAACCAATACCGAGCCTAGATGCAACAACATCTCTAACGCGGCCAACCGGACCAGCTTCGGGAAAATTATCCCTAAGCTGCGGTAGTTCTCCGCCGGTCGATGTGGCCTGGCGTTCCCGTGCTTTAATAGACTCAATCCGCTCCAGCCGCTTCGCATAATCAATTCTTTCCGCGCGGGAAAAATCCTTCCGTGTCTCATGCTCTAAAATTTCCAGATTCAGCGCATGTTCCTCGTCTCTGATGGACATTGGCCGGACCTCGACTTGCTGATATCCAAGATGCTTCATAAAGGGTATGGCATTTCTGGCACAACCTTCTATGAAAAAATCCTACTTTCCGTCAAAAACAGATGTCTTGCCGCTGGGTGAATTTTTTGTCGGTACTTAGAGAATCGATGAAATCCTTTTGTTCATCCGGCGGGAGGTTTTTCATCACCGCAAGTGCAGTAGTCTTTGTTACAATGCCTGTTTCCACAAGTTCGTCCAGTTCCGGAATCATCTCGGAAAGCATCTTATAGTTCTGGAGGGTATCTACGGAGATACCGAATTGCGCTGCAAGGTCTTCTTGGGTAACTACCGAGGAATTCGGTAGTTTTTCTGGGCGACCTTCACGGATTCCGTACAGTCGTTCCAATTCCTTAATCCGCTTGCCGACTTTCTTAGCGGAACCGCCGACATCGCCGCGCTGTCGGATTCCGTCCAGTGTACCCGTCAAAAGAAGAAGCCTTGCTGATGATTGTCTCGCCCGGCAGAGGCTGTCAATTTTCCTGCGTTCCAATAAGGATGTCGCTTGAATCTACACCCTAAACAATGGTATCGTGAAGAAATCCACTCATTTTTTGTAAGTTCAGGTAGGTATGAAACAGTCCTGTCAGTAGATGTGACCATGAACTGACCACCTGATGCTAATCTCCCCTTTACCACGGCCCACTGGATTTTTTGCCGATGCTGTCCAGCTGCCCGCAAAGGAAATGATCATGAATTGCTCGAAGGAAGCCGAAGGCTGAGTGAGATGTCGCACGGGTAGCGTTGATGTACTGTCTGATGCTGGTTCCCGTGCGAAACCGGTCTCTCATAAAGCCTTGTGAATAGCATTTTCAGCCTCCGAAATAAAATTTGACTATTTAAAAGTCCTATACCATAACATTAATATAATACATTGTTTAATACTCTTATTAATACTATTGTTTAATACTCTTATTACGCTTGCAGGATTCCCACCACCACTTTACTTTACCGGATCTTTGAATCCTACAAGCTTGTCAGGTCACTCCGTTCCCTTCCAATAAATTACTATTTTAATTTTTGACTATTTAAAAGTCCTATATAGAATCTTTATGGTATAGGCGTTTTAATTAGTCAAGTTTTCTCTTTCAGCAAACAAATCATCAAGGTCTTTATCCGTTTCCGGATGATACTGAAAGCTTTTTGACACGATTCGAATCAGTTTTTCGGTTAGAATCCGCTGTGCTTCAACATAATACCGTGGATATTCAAAAATACCGGTTTCTCTTCTGGTTTCCTGCGAATACCGAACATCTGGAACATCCGGAATATCTCCTGCATCAATCATCTCCTGTACTTTACTATCAACCTTAGCCTGCTGCTTTTTATATCGTTCCGCCGCATCTTGTATGAACTTATCCGCCAGGAAATTATTGAAACTAATTCTCCTTTCCAGTTCTTTCCCAATTTCAGGCAAATCACTTTCAATATTCGCTTGCGTATAAATCAACTTGTACTGCTGAAAAGTTTCTTTCCATCCATATCGTTTTTCCAGAAGTTCATTGACTGCACCGTAGAATTCTTTAGTCTTAAATGAAGCATATACCTGCGAAATGCTGACAAGTCCCATCTTCTGTAATACTTCATGTTCAACGTAGTCAATGTGTTTCCGTTCCTTGTCCGTGGCAATAAACTTCTCACCCTTCACCGGTATTACTACAACCTGTTCATCGTAGGAAATCAGTCGGCGGTTCCGCAGATTCTTTAATGCCGATGCAAGAATTCTTCGCATCCATCCATCGGCCCGCTGATAGAAATGGGATATCTGGAATTTAGTTATTTTTTTGGGTTCAATTGCGATTAATTCATTGTCCGATATGCTGTGATAATTCTGATTCACCATCCCAAGCAACTTCCACAACTGCCGCCGTGTGAACGTACAACTATAATGAGATTGTGACTTTAGATATTGAAGAAGCAATATTTCTATGCTTTTAACGTAAATACTGTTGTTTCCGGCAGACCGTCCATCTTCTCTTGGTAATGGTTCCGAGTAAATGTCAAGAATAATAAATTTCTGTCCGACCCTCTCAACTTCAAAGTATCGGTTGAATTCTTTAATCTGCGCTCGCTTTGAATCGCCTCCAAGTACCGGCTCTCCTAAGACACCACACAGTTCCCTGTAGTTCTTATACGCTCGCCCGATTTCCAAACGTGAAGTGTCTATCTTATGGATTTTCGTTTTCCCGGCTTCCGGTTTCTGCAGCGGAACATCAATTACCATCCCCGTTTCTGCTGCACCAGCCAAGGTAATATCACCGTCAGCATCTATCCCAGGAATCGAAAATAGTATCTGTATTGCCTTCTCCGGTTCTCCAGACTTAAATGCATTGATTACCTGCATCATCTTAGCCACATCATTTGTTTCAAGTTTCAATATTTCGTTGGTTTCTGTCAATTCCGTTCCTCCTGTGCCAAGAACTGTTTCGCCCTGGCCTCTGCTATCTTGTCAATAAGTTCCCTGTTTTCCTTCACCAGCGCTTGAAATTCCTTTCGCAGCTGTCGGTCACTGGCTATCTCCCGGACCGAATGCCCCCAGACCAAATTATCCAGATACTGACAGAAAAGACTCTGCTGGTTAAGCAAGCCGGCAATGGTTTCTTCGGCCGGCCGTTGTATTTTCTTTATTATAGTAGCGTTCACTTCCCTTCTACAAATTCCGCGCTAAGACGGCAAAAAGAAGCACTGCCTGCCGCCCGCAATTAATGAGTTTCATATTCCGTTGTAGTGTTTTGGAATGTTGGGCGAAATGCCCGAAAGATAGTTCGCGAAATAATCTGCCCGGCAAAGAACCGGCACAGTCCTGCTCTATTCTGTCATCCGCTAAATGGAATCCTGCCGCGAATCTTTTACTGTAGCAATTATAACACAAGAACATATGTTTTGTCAAGTGTTTGTTGTATTTTCACATATTTGTTTTGAATTTTTATACATATATACCAAAAATCATTAAAATGAAAAAGTTAAGGCGGGAAGCATATCAGTAATCATTCCTATTTTTATCATCCGATACCTGACCTGCCTCCGCTCACACTCAACATCAAAATTCCGCAGACAATGAAATAACGTTGATTTTCTGTTGTCTGTTCGTATATACGAATTTAGAATCCGATATTTAGTTTACATAAAACTTTTCCTGCTCATTTATCCCGTAATAACGTTGGTTTTATACACCATCTGGAATTGTTTCTAAATTGT
>JAUNPP010000141.1 GCA_030536685.1 Lachnospiraceae bacterium | reverse complement strand
GGCATTTCCAGCTTAAGCCCCTGCAAACCATATGGGAGGAGTGAGCATATGGTGCTGTTGCCGTGACTTGTATTATGGCGCCACGGCTGGTTATGACTGTATTGAAGGCACTTCCAGCTTAAGCCCCTGCAAACCATATGGGAGGAGTGAGCATATGGTGCTGTCGTTGGGACTTGTATCATGGCGCCACGGCTGGTTTTTGCAGTATTGAGGGGCATTTCCAGCTTAAGATCCTGCAAACCATATGGAGGAGAGGGGCGAGCATATAAGTGCTGCCGTCGTGACTTAAAAGCGTCCACCCTCCCGACAGAGTTTTCCTGTTCATGACAGAAAATAATATCAACACCCAGCGCGGAGGGCATGATACAAGTCCCGGAGGCGGCATTGTGTGCTTGCACACCTGGCCGCCATAGGGACTTCGTATCATGCCCTCCGCGCGTCCCCTGGACACCACCCCCCACATTTTCTGTCCAAGCAACAAAAACTCTGCCCCCAAAAACTAGATAAAAAAAGTCTAATTTTGTGTTGCGTGATGCTGAAAGGTATGGTAAAATATTTTCAATGGGGTGTGGGAGTGCTTCTGCATCGCTGGATTGTTACAAAAATAACAATTTTCGGTTTTGAATTTAAGGAGGGTATTTCATATGAATCAGTGTTATGGCTGCAACACATGCAAAAGTGCGGATAAGCCGCTGGAGAGTTTTATTGCGGGGCTTCCGCTGGAGACTTCTCATCATAGAGTGGAGAGTCAGAGCGTGAAGTGTGGTTTTGGACAGAAAGGGGTTTGCTGTCGTCTTTGTTCAAATGGTCCTTGTCGTATTACACCGAATGCGCCCAGAGGAATCTGCGGTGCGACTGCGGATGTGATTGTAACTCGTAATTTCCTGCGCGCAGTGGCATGCGGCAGCGCCTGTTATATCCATATCGTGGAGAAGACGGCCTGGAATCTGAAGAATACGGCGCTTAATAAAGGCGAGATCAAGGGGAAGAACGCGCTGGCGCTTCTGGTAGAGGAATTTGGCATTGAGGAGACCGAGATGTACGCACAGGCTCTGGCGGTAGCGGATAAGGTGCTTGGCGATTTATATAAACCTGTATGGGAAGAGATGGAACTGGTTGAAAAGATGGCATACGCGCCTCGCTATAAGAAATGGAAAGAACTGGGAATCGTTCCCGGCGGCTCCAAATCAGAGGTATTTGACGGCGTAGTGAAATGTTCTACCAATTTAAGCTCTGATCCTGTCGATATGCTGATGACCTGTCTGCGTCTTGGCATTTCCACCGGTTTATACGGTCTGACTCTGACCAACCTGTTAAATGACGTTATGCTCGGCGAGCCTGAGATTCGTATGGCGCCGGTTGGATTAAGAGTTATTGATCCCGATTATATCAATATTATGATTACTGGTCATCAGCATTCTCTGTTTACACATATTCAGACTCGCCTGACTGACCCGGATGTTGTTGCAAAAGCAGAGGCAGCAGGTGCGAAAGGCTTTAAACTGGTGGGATGTACCTGTGTTGGTCAGGATCTGCAGCTGCGCGGCGCACATTATACGGATATTTTTGACGGACATGCAGGCAATAACTACACCAGTGAAGCAGTTCTGGCGACTGGTGGTATTGACGCGGTGCTTTCAGAATTTAACTGTACACTTCCCGGTATTGAGCCGATTTGTGATGAACTGAAGATTAAACAGATCTGTCTGGATCTGGTGGCAAAGAAAGCCAATGCAGAATCAATCGAATACTCTTATGAGCAGAGAGAAGCACAGACAGAGGTTATTATTGATAAAATTATCGCAGCCTACAAGGAACGCCGCGGCGTAGTTCCGATGAATCTGCAGCCTGAACACGGTAATGATCATACTCTTACCGGCGTTTCCGAAGGCTCTCTGAAGAGTTTTCTGGGCGGACAGTGGAAGCCGCTGATCGATCTGCTTGTTTCCGGCAAGATCAAGGGTGTTGCCGGCGTTGTCGGATGCTCCAATCTGACTGCGGGCGGACATGATGTGCTGTCTGTAGAGCTGACCAAAGAGCTGATCAAGCGTGATATCATCGTATTATCCGCAGGATGTTCTTCAGGCGGTATTGAAAACTGCGGTCTGATGACTCCGGAAGCTGCTGATCTGGCGGGTGACAGCCTGAAGGAAGTATGTAAGAGTCTGGGAATTGCTCCCGTTCTGAACTTCGGCCCCTGTCTGGCAATCGGACGTCTGGAGATGGTGGCAACACAGCTCGCAAAAGAGATCGGCGTAGATCTGCCGCAGCTTCCGCTGGTGCTTTCCGCTCCTCAGTGGCTGGAAGAACAGGCGCTTGCAGACGGATGCTTCGGTCTGGCGCTTGGTCTGCCGCTCCATCTGGGACAGCAGCCATTTATCGCAGGCAGCGATCTTGTGGTAAATGTACTGACAGAAGGTATGAAAGAGCTGACCGGAGGTCAGGTTATTGTAGAAATCGACCCTGTAAAAGCAGCTGACAAGCTGGCTGCCATCATTGACGAAAAGAGAGCCGCTCTCAATATCTGATGAAGGACGGAGGTACCTTTTATGAAACGAATTATGATCGATGCTTCCAAATGCGACGGCTGCAAAAACTGTGAGCTGGCCTGTATGGACAGCCACAGAAAAGACGGAAAAGAGGGTGTGATCACTCTTGATTTTACAAATCCGGAAACAGTGGCCCGCAATGGGATTTATAATGACGGAAATGGAGGATATCTGCCTCATTTCTGCCGTCATTGCAGCAAACCCGCATGTGCGGAAAGCTGTATGAGCGGCGCTCTGGTAAAAGATCCGGAGACAGGGCATGTAAAATACGATGAAAACCGCTGCGGTTCCTGCTTTATGTGCGTAATGAACTGTCCGTACGGCATTCCCAAAGTGGATGCCGCGCGGGTGAAGATTATCAAATGTGATTTCTGTAATGACCGCCCGGAAGGACCGGCCTGCGTGGCTGCCTGTCCGAAGAAGGCAATCTGGGTTGAGGAGGTGTAGGTATGGCTGAAATTTATGTAATTGTTGGCGCCGGCGCCGCCGGTGTAGCTGCGGCAGAACGAATCCGCATGATCAAAAAGGATGCCATGATTCTTATGCTTTCTGTAGATACATACTCTCATTCCCGTTGTATGCTGCATAAATTTTTAGGCGGTGAGCGGGATGAAAACGGCATTTCCTTTACGGCAGATGATTTCTTTGAAAAGAATGAGATTTACTGGGGCAAGGGACAGACTGTGAAAGGGCTCGAACCTGCAAATCACAGGATCGTACTGGAAAATGGCTATCAGCCATACGATAAGCTGCTGATTGCGACCGGAGCTGTATTTGGAATTCCTCCGATCCCTGGATTTCGAACCGCTTCCAATGTATACGGTTTCCGCGATCTGCAGGATGCGCAGAAAATCGATGCCGCAATTAAGGCAAAAGATGCAAAGCAGGTATTTGTGGTTGGCTCCGGTCTGGTAGGCCTGGATGTAACTACTGCGCTGCTGGAGCGCGGTATCAAGGTTACGGTAGCAGAAATGGCAGACCGTATCATGCCGTTACAGACAGATGCCACTGCAGCAGCAGCTTATCAGGAATTATTTGAAGCACACGGAGCGGATTTCCGTCTGGGAATCGGCGCCAGCGACAGTGTTGTGAGTGAACAGAACGAAATTACCGCAGTGGTACTGAGCAACGGGGAAAGCGTTCCCTGCGATTTTGTAGTCTGCGCAGCAGGTGTACGTCCCAATATTGCCTGGTTAGAGGGCAGCGGACTGGCGGTGGAACGCGGAATTACGGTAGATGAGTATCTGAAAACCTCAGCGCCTGACGTTTATGCAGCAGGTGACGTAACCGGTCTTTCCGGAATCTGGCCCAACGCAATGGATCAGGGACGAATCGCCGCCATGAATATGTGCGGAATGCCCCTTGCTTATGAAGACCGCTATTGTCTGAAAAATACCTCCAATTTCTATGGGCTGACCATGCTGACGATTGGAGATATCAATAAGATCGAAGACGGCGCGCAGGTAATCACGAAGGAAGACCGCCGCTGCTATAAGAAAGCGATTCTGAAAAACGGCGTGCTGCAGGCAATCCTGATTCAGGGAGACATTTCCGGAACCGGACACTGGCAGTACCTGATTAAAAATCAGATCGATCTGACGGAGCTTTTGAAGAAAAAAGATATCTTCTCATTAAGCTATATGGATTTCTATCAGCTGGATGAAACCGGAGAATATCAGTATGCTTAGTTAAAATGCACAATAGAATTTAAAAAATATATAAAAAAACATGAAAATCCACAGGAATCTGGAAAGAACTGTGGATTTTTTTTGTCTATTATAGGACTTGCAGTTGATAAGTCTCTTTTTGAGCAAAAAAATACTACCGAAAAATCAGAGCGGGAAATCTGCGAATATTTCACATGGTGTATATTGAAAACAAAAGAAAATAATGTTATCATGATAACATAAAAGAAAGATAAAATGCAATATAAAGAGTATAAAACAAAGAAAAATAACGACAAATAGCACAAAATAATCGGCTATAACTATAGTAAAACACATATGTACAAAAAATAAAAAAGTAACACGATAACTTTTATGTGCGGAAACATAAGATGACAGGAGGGATGTATATGGCACAAAAAAAGAAAGAAAATCAGGTCCTGATCATTTCCGGGATAATTGTAGCTGCGTTTGTTGCATTTGGAGCGTTTTTCCCCAAAACCCTGGAAACTATCGCAAACATGTTATTTTCAACGCTGACTGACAAGTTTGGATGGATGTATCTGATCATTGTTTTTCTGATGGTGATTTTTGCGGTTTTCATTGCGCTGAGTCCCATGGGAAAACTGAAGATGGGAAAACCGGAAGACAAACCGGAATTTTCTGATTTTCAATGGTTTACAATGTTGTTTGGCGGTTCCATGGGAATTGGGCTGGTGTTCTATTCCGTAGCGGAGCCTTTGATGGATTACGTATCACCGCCTTCAGCAGCAGCTGAAACAACGGAAGCTATGTATGAATCAATGGAGACGGTATTTTTCCACTGGGGCTTTCATCCCTGGGTAATATTTGCCATCGGCGGGCTGGCTCTGGGATATTTCTCCTTCAAAAAAGACAAGCCGTTTCTGGTCAGCTCTGCATTTGAACCCTTGATTGGCGACAAAGTAAATGGCCCGATTGGCAAAGCGATTGATATCCTGGCGGTATTTGCAACGATTTTCGGTGTAGCAACCAGTCTTGGACTTGGAGCATCGCAGATCGTAGGCGGTTTAAGCTATATTTATGGTATGAAAACAGGTACTGTTTTAACCTGTATTATCATCGCAGTTATTACCGTATGTTTTACGGTGGCTACGATTTCAGGACTTCAGAAGGGAATTCAGCTGATTGCGGATATTAAGATCTGGCTTTCTATAGGCTTTATGATATTTATCTTCGTATTTGGCGGAGCGGTATTTATTCTGGATCTGTTTACCAATACGTTTGGCGGATATCTGGGAAATATCATCGAGAAGAGTCTTTGGATGGAAAACAAATCATTCGTTTCAGGATGGACGGTATTTTACTGGGCATGGTGGATTGCATGGGCTCCGTTCTGCGGTCAGTTCTGTGCGAGAGTTTCCAGAGGCAGAACGATTCGGCAGTATCTGCTGACGGTAAGCGTACTGCCTGCTCTGTTCAGCTTTGTATGGCTTGGAATCTATGGAGGCGCGGCTTTCAATCTGAATGAAATCGGCGGTGGAAAAATACTGGAGGCAGTAAATACTGACTATACAACCGGTTTGTTCGCACTGCTGGGAGAACTTCCCATTTATGCGGTAACAGCTCCGCTGGCCCTGATCCTGATCGTATTCAGTTTTCTAGGTTCAGCTAATTCAGCAACCTATGTTCTTTCCATGCTCACGGATCATGGCAATATGGATCCGGATAAAAAGCTTCGTGCAGGCTGGGGAATTGCTCAGGGCGCTGTAACGATTATCTGTATTGTTATCGGAGGAACTTCCGTTTTGAAAATTCTGCAGACGACATCGATTGTAGCAGCTTTTCCGTATATGATCATTATGATTTTTATGTGCGTGGCAATTTATAAGACTCTGTTGAAGGATGCTGTCGCCGAAGGCCTGATGAAAGAGAAAAAAGGCAGACAGGAGAAATAGAAGCGAAACAGAAGCAAAGCGGTAAAAGCGGAAACTGTAAAAGCAGAAGCAGTGAAAGTAATAAAAAAAAGAAGCAGCGAAAGTAATAAAACAGAAGCAAAAGCAGTAAAAGTGAAAACTGTAAAAGCAGAAGCAGCGAAAGTAATAAAGCAAAAACAGCGAAAGTGAAAACAGTAAAAATAAAACAGGAGGTAACATTTATGAAGAGTTATGAACAGTTAATCCATGAGGCGTCAATCCGTATTTTAAACAAAACCGGTATGCGTTTTGAACATCCCGAAGCAATTAAGGTTCTGAAGGATCATGGAATTCAGGTGGATGAAGAAGGAATCGCGCGTTTCACAGAAGAAGAGCTGATGTACTGGGTAAATATGGCGCCGCATGCATTTACCATGTATGCAAGAAATCCCAAATATAATATCACAGTTGGCGGTGATCATCTGAATCCTGCTCCTGGTTATGGATGTCCTTTTGTGGTGGATATGAATGGTGTGAAAAGACCGGCTGTGATTGATGACTTTGTTAAGTTTACAAAGCTGTACCATCAGCAGAAGACCTTTGATGTAAACGGCGGTATTATTGTTCAGCCGAATGATATTCCTGTGGATAATGCAACGTTACTGATGTTTTATATGACCTATCTTTATTCAGATAAAGTGCTTTTGACCGGTACAGCGGACGGAAAACAGGTAGAGGCAATGATGGAAATGGCAAAGGCGGCCTTTGGCGGTGAAGAAGAATTCCGGAAATATCCTCGTCTGATCACTCTGATCAACACAGTTACACCGCTTCAGCTGACCAATGTTATGACGGAGAGTCTGTTTAAATTCGTGGAAAACCGTCAGCCGGTTATCATTGGTTCTCTTGGTCAGGCCGGTTCTACAAGTCCTGTTACGCTTGCTGGTTCCATGGCAATATCCAATGCGGAAATCCTTGCAGGAATCGCTTTGTGCCAGATGATTTCTCCTGGTACACCGGTTGTATACGGATGCGAAACAACAACTGCTGATATGAGAAGCGGCGCAACTGCTATCGGTGCTCCTGAAGGTGCAATCTGCTACAATCAGACCGGTAAACTGGCTGATTATTATGGAATTCCAAGCCGCGCAGGCGGATGTCTGTCTGACGCTAAGAAGGTGGATGCGCAGGCTGGCTATGAATCGATGATTACATTTATGGCCTGCAGAGATGCAAACATCAACTTTATGATCCACGCAGCCGGTATTATGGATGCTTATGCAAGTATGTCCTATGAAAAACTGATCGTAGACTTTGAAGTAATTGATTTTGTGAACAGATATCACCGCTGGTTTGATATTAATGAAGAAACAATTCCGGAAGAGCTGATCGATGAAGTTGGACAGGATGGCGTTTATCTGACAGAAGAGCACACATTTGAATACTGCCGGATCGAACCGTTAACACCTGAAATCTCCGTAAGAGGAACCGTGGAAGATCCTGGAAAGGCTTTGGAAAATAATATTCAGAAGAAGATCGATAAGATGCTGAGAGAATATGTTCAGCCTGAACTTGATCCTGAAATTCTGGACAAGATGCACCAGATTCTTCTTGCCCGTGGCGTAGAGCAGGAACTGATCGACAAACTTGAGAATATGTAGGTACCAAATGTATAGAGTTTGAACATATAAACATTGAATGTACAGGCATTGAATTTATAAATATTGAACGTACAGATGTTGAAC